>CALELC010000527.1 GCA_937904535.1 uncultured Planctomycetaceae bacterium | reverse complement strand
GGTCGGAAAGTACCAGCAACTGGATCCCCTCGTCGGCAGCGGCTTCTGCTTCGGTCGCGATCCGGTCGAGCGTCTGCCGCAATCCGGCTTTGCCGAGCGAGCGATCAAACGTGATGTCGATCACGCGGCTTTGCCAGCCGGCATGATTGATGTGCTTCAGCGCCGCAATTTCTTCGTTGGTGATGATCGGGTGCTCGACCAACAACCGGTGACAGTTCGCCGGCTCGGCTTCGAGCAGGTTCTGCTCGGGACCGATGTAGCACTCCAGCGACATGATCACCTCTTCGCGGATCGAGTCGATCGCGGGGTTGGTGACTTGAGCAAAGAGCTGCTTGAAGTAGTCGTAGATCATCCGCGGCTGGTCGGACAAACAGGCCAGCGCGCTGTCGTTGCCCATCGAACCGACTGGATCGCGAACCTCTTGCACCAACGGCCGGAGCATGAAGTTCATCGTCTCGGCGGTGTAGCCGAAGGCCTGCATCCGCGGCAGCAAGGTTTCGCTGTCGAACCCGTGCGGCTCGGACTCGGGGTGCAAGTCGCTCAGCCGGATCCGTTGCTCGCGCAGCCACTGAGCATATGGCTTCCGCTTAGCAAAACCGCTCTTGAGTTCGTCATCGGGAATCAGACGCCCCTGGGCAAAGTCGATCAAGAACATCTTGCCCGGCTGCAGACGCCCCTTCTCTTTGACGATCGCCGGATCGACCGGCAACACGCCAACTTCGCTGGCCATAATCACTCGGTCATCTTGAGTGATGTAGTAGCGGCTGGGACGCAGACCGTTACGGTCCAGCGTGGCACCGATGTACTTGCCGTCGGTGAATACGATCGAGGCCGGGCCATCCCACGGTTCCATCAAGCACGAGAAGTACTCGTAGAACGCGCGCTTGTCCTCGGGCATGGTTTCATGCTTTTGCCACGCTTCAGGGACCATCATCATGATCGCCTCTTGCAGCGTGCGGCCGTTCATCAGCAAGAACTCCAGCACGTTGTCAAAGGTGCCCGAGTCGCTCAGGTGCGGCTCGATCACCGGGAACAACTTCTGCAGATCGTCGCCGTACAGGGCGCTCTTGGCCGAGCCTTCGCGAGCGCGCATCCAGTTCTTGTTGCCGCGGAGCGTGTTGATTTCGCCGTTGTGGCTCATGAACCGCAGCGGCTGAGCACGGTCCCACGAGGGGAACGTGTTGGTGCTGAAGCGGCTGTGCACCATCGCCAAGTGCGTCTTGAAGTCCTCATCCCGCAGGTCGGGGAAGTACGGCAGCACCTGCGCCGGAGTGAGCATCCCCTTGTAGATGATCACTTTGGTGCTCAGCGAGCAGATGTAGAACATCAGCGCCTGCTGGAGCTGCTCGCTGCCGCGGAGCTGATGGCTGGCCTGCTTGCGGATCAGGTACAACTGCCGCTCAAACGCTTCGCTTTCGAGACCTTCTGCGGCGCCGACGAAAATCATCTCGATTGCCGGTTCGCTGGCCCGGGCAGTCGGACCGATGTCGGCTGCGTCGGTTTCCTGCGGAACGTCGCGCCAGCCAATCAAGCGTTGGCCGGCCGCGGCGATCAATTCCGCCAACTTGTCTTTACAAATCTGCCGCTCGGCAGCATCGGTCGGCAAAAACACCAAGCCGGCAGCAAACTGACCGGGCTCGGGAAGTTCGACGCCGAGATCGCGCGCGGCAACCTTCTTCAAGAACTCGTGCGGTAACCCGCACAGAATCCCCGAGCCGTCGCCGGTATTGGTCTCGCAACCACAGGCGCCGCGGTGATCCATGTTCTGCAAAATCGTATCGGCATCCAACACGATCTGATGGCTGGGGACACCTTTGATCTGGGCGATGAAACCCACACCACAGGCGTCCTTTTCGAGCTCGGGATCGTACAGTCCTTGCTTGGGCGGCAGGTGAATCAAGGGGCTCATGGCAGTTTGCCTTCAGTTGGTACCGTGAATGGGATGGAATGGGGGGATGCGAGGCCGGGGTTAGGCGACGCTGGCGGGAGGGCGGCTCGGCGGAGGTGCAGGCGAACTCGACTGAGCCGCTGCGTATTGCTCCGCGTCCGCCTCGGTTCCACCTGAGTTCGTCGGCTGCGGCTGGTTTTGGGGATGTCCGGCGGCCGTCGCATCGCGGCCGTAGTCGGGGTCGAGGCTGCGGGATGCCTTTGCAGGCAACACCGATTCGGTCGGGCGACCAAGTAAAAGTGAAATGAACTCGTCGGCAGCCCGAGTGACCTTGCCACTGCGGCGGACGATAATTCCCAGCGGTCGCGCCAGCCGCATCTGCTTGCAGGCAAGCACCCGCAAGGAGCCGTCGGCACACTCTTTCCGTACCGAGGCCTCGGGCAAAATGGTCAGTCCAGCATTGGCCTGGACGGCGCGAATAATCGAATCGATGTTGTCAAACTCCATCGTTACGTCGACGTTAACGCTGTGCCGAGTGAGAAAGGCATCGATCATGCGGCGAATCTTCAGAGACGATTCAAAGCCGACCAGTTCGCAGCCATTGAGCGCCGACAGCTCGATTTCGCCCAACTTGGCAAAGCGGTGCGACGTCGCGCAAATCACCCGCATCGGCTCCTGCTGCCAACTGATGAACCGTAGTCGCCGCGAGTTTTGGGGATAGCTGATCAGCCCGAAATCGACTTCGCCACGATCCACCAGTCGGATCACAGCATCGCTAGAGGCATATTCGAAGCGGATCTGCACATCCGGGTGTCGCCGGCGGAACTGTTCGCGGGCCGCCGGCATGTAGGTCGAGCCCACGGAATAGATCGCGCCGATACTCAACCGGCCAGCAATCCGCTCGCCCAGTGAGCGCACGTCTTGCTCCAGCCGCTGATAGCCGCGGAGCAATTTCTGCACGCCTGCCAAATAGATCTCACCGGCCGCGGTCAACTCCAGCGGCCGCCGCGAGCGATCGAGCAGCTGGGTGCCGAGTGACTTCTCGAGCTGATGCAACGCTTGGCTCACCGCGCTTTGGGTCAGCGCGTGCTCGCTCGCCGCCCGCGAAAAACTGCGGAACTCTGCGACCGAACAGAAGAGCTCAAGCGTACGTAGATGCATCGGCAATGGGGGTTGGTATTAATTTTTCTAATTCTGCGTAGGCCTCAAATGCAGTTTAGGTAATGCGAGAATAAGCTGCTATCGGCGATCGGTCAAGGCGTTCCACAAGGGCCGCGGCGCAGACACCGCCGGTTGCCGAGCGAAACTCGCAGCCGACAGCGAGCCTAGGGAGGTGAGCACGGGCAGCGATTCTCCATGCTTGGGGCCCGCGAGCGCGCGGGCACCGGTTGGTCAGCAGGCTCGGCCTGGGGGCCGACAGCCGAGGCGGACCAGCGAAGCTCGGCTGTACCTAAACGACGTGCCGGCCAGATCGCCAGGCAGCAGCGGCCAAGCTAATAGTGGGGCGGTTTCTCGTCCACCAAATCGACGGTTTCGGCGGTGCGCGGGACGACAGCCAGATCTTCAAGCTGCTTGCCCATCTGTTGCAGAGTCCGCTGGATACGGAGCAAGTCGACCGACTGCTCGATCACCACTTCATTGAGCTGATCCAGGGTCCGTTGTTGGTGCGCCACCTCCATTTCCAGCCGTTCGACGCGCTCTTCCAGGTTCATATTGCTACTCCGTTTCAGACTCAGATGCGGCCCCCTCGGTCGCCACGGACGGCTCGTCAAGGAACGCCAGGGTGAAACACTCTTCGGCGGCAACCGAACCGGGCTTGATTAACTCGATCTCCTCCATCTGCGAAACCAACTGCTGCCAGCGTGCCGCCGTCATTGTCCCTACGTCCGGCAGCGACATTGGTTCGGGCATGGCCAGCGTCACCAGTTCGGTCGCGCCGAACTGCAGCGCCTCAGCCGTCATCCCGTGCTGGTTGGCAGCCAGGATCGCGCGGTTGCCGGCGGACGGGTCGGTGAGGTAGTTTCGCCAGCCGTCGCGGGTCGCGGCCACAAACTTCGCCACCAGTTCCGGTTGCTGGCGGATCAGTTCGCCACGCGTAACGAGCACGCTCGAGTACGGGTTCCAGCCGAGCTCGCTGACCATCAAGGTCCGCACTTCGACTCCTTCGCCGCGGGCCAAATAAGGTTCAGCAAACGAGTAAGCCTGAATGGCAACTTTGGGGTCACCCACTAAGTTTGAGACACTGCCATGGTAGGGGACCTCTTGGACGCCCTCGAGTTTCCCGGCGCGGCGCAAGAACTCGATGAAACCGCGGCCCTCCTGCCGCTGCAAGGTCAGCCCGGCCAAGTTGTCCAACGAACGGACTCCGGAATCTTCACGCACCAGGATGCAGCGCGGGTGATTTTGCATCGCCGCCATCAGGGCCACGATGTCAGCTCCCTGGGCGCGGAACAGCACCACGTCATCGGCATTGGTGATTGCAAAATCCGCCCGGCCCATCACCACTTCCGCTGCCACCGGAGTGGCTCGCCCGCCTGGCCGGATCTCGACCTGGAACCCCGCGGTCTCGTAGGTGCCATCGGCGAGCGCTTGATAGACGCCGCCGTGCTCGGCCTCGGCGTACCAGTTCAGTTGCACTGCCACCGGCCGCAAACGCTGGTCGGCTTTCTCCGCCTGCGGTGATTTGGACGAACAACCGGCGAACAGGAACAACGCGGCCGCAACTGCGGCAAGATTGCGGGAGGGCATACGATGGTTCGATTGAAGGGAACGGAATCGCCGGTCAATCATGCTGGGTCCAGCGCCGCAGCAGGCTGCGTGAAATCAGATCAACCGTGGCGAACATGATAACTCCGATCAAGGTCGAGATGCACAGCGCGGCCATCAGTGGCGCGGTGCGACCGAGCGTTTGCCAGCCCGTCATCAACGTCCCCAGCCCGCTGTAATTGGCTCCACCGTTGCCGACGAAGAACTCAGCCACGATTGCGCCGATCACCGCTAAGCCGCTGCTGGTCTTGGCGCCGATCACCAAGTGGCCGACAGCGGTGGGAATCCGCAGTCGCCAGAGCGTTTGCAGCCGTGATGCGCCATACAGTCGAAATAGATCGAGCCGGTCCTGCGGGATCGCCAGCAAGCCGGCCGCGACACTGTTGATGATCGGAAACAGACTGATGATCAGGGTCACCAGCACGACGGTGCGAAAGGTGTAGCCGCTCCAGATCACGAGCAGTGGGGCGATCGCGACGATCGGCACGGTTTGCAGCAGGATCACATACGGATACAGCGCGAGCCGGAGCATTCGAGATTGGCTCATCAGCGCCGCGACGCCGGTGCCAACAACGAGGCTCAGCAGAAAACCGGCGACGGCGGCTCCGCCGGTCACCACCGCTCCGCGGGTGAGTTCCTCGCGCGTTTCCCAAGCAGCGTCCAGCACCGCTAGCGGCGACGGGAGCAGAATCGGCGGTAGTGCGTAAACGGTCACGATCGCCTGCCAAACCGCAACGGCGACGACCGCCAACAGCCCGGTCGGGATCCAGGCTAACAGTTTCGATCGTCTCGTCATCACTCAGCAATCTCCTCTCGCAGCGCCGCGGAGATCTGCCGGTACAGCCTGCCGAAGTCCGCTGAAGTTCGCACGCTTTCCGTGCGCGGACGCGGCAAGTCATCGACGATCGTTGCACCGATCCTACCCGCACGGAGAATCAACACGCGGTGCGACAGCAGCGCCGCTTCGGCGATATTGTGAGTCACCAGCACCGCCGTAAATGGACGAGCTTCCCAGCGGCGCAGCAGCAAATCGCCGAGCGCGGATCGGGACAGATCGTCGAGCGCTGCAAAGGGTTCATCCAATAACAACACCGACGGCCGGGTGACCATGGCCCGCGCAAGCGACACTCGCATCCGCATGCCGCCCGAGAGCTCGCGAGGAAACCGTCCAAACGCTGCGGCGGGCAACTCCATCGCTGCTAGTTCAGCTTCCGCGCGCTGCCGCGTTTCCGCCTGTGGCACCGCCGAGTCGCACAACTGCAGGGCCAGCATCACGTTTTCGAGCGCCGTTCGCCAAGGCAATAGCGTCGGCTGCTGAAACACAAAGGCGATTTCACCGCGGCTGGCGCGGGCCGGCGGATCGATTGCAATTTGTCCAGAGGTCGGTAGTTGCAGACCGGCGAGCGCGCGGAGCAAGGTTGTTTTGCCACATCCGCTGGGGCCGATCAACGAGGTGATCTCGCCCGCAGCAAACCGGCAGTTGACACCGCGCAGCACCTCCTCGCTCGCGGCAAACCGCACGACCAGATCCTGGCATTCGAGAGCCGAGGGGATGACAGGCAACGACACGGATGGCAACGGAGAACGCCTGCGAGCGAGAGCGGAAGCGGGGGCAACGAGCCATGATAATCGCCGATCCGGCAGCACACGCCAAGCCGAGTCTCACGCCGCGGTCCCAGCCATCACAGCAACCCGCATCTCTCCTAAGTCGCCAAAACAAGCGTACGAGATCGGGGGAATGCGAATGAAAATGAACCGCTGCCGTGCTACGAGTCGTGCGCCTCCGCATGCATGGCATTTGGTTTGCTCTGCAATTGCGGTTTCGTTCTTCCCTGCGCCGGCTGCCTAACCATGTTTCACCTTGTCTATATCAGTTCTGCAACGGAACTCTTTTCCAAGGAGTCGTTGTTTGAACTTCTGGAGCATGCGCGCGAGAAGAATCAGCGGCTGGGGATCACCGGGCTCTTGCTTTATCGGGAAGGCAACATTCTGCAAACGCTCGAAGGTGAACAAGAGGCCGTGGAGTCGCTGTTTCAAACAATCGCTCGTGACCCTCGGCACGTCGACGTGATGGTGCTGCTTCGTGGACCGATCGACGCCCGCGAGTTTCCCGACTGGTCGATGGCGTTCCGCGACTTGAGTGTAGAGTCCGAGGCAGTCGTTCCCGGCTTTAGCCCCTTTCTCAACACCCCGCTGGTATCAGTAACCTCTGACAACGCACCCGGCAGAGTCCAAACTCTCATCAACCTGTTCAAGAAGAACATGCGCTAGCCATCCGTCGTGTGCACGTTTCTGCGGCGCATTTGGTAAAGATTGATGGGTTACCATCCGCCGAAGGCGCAGTGTCGGTAAGCCAAGGTAATCGTTGGGCACAAACCTTATCCGGTTGCGATTTGCTGAACGCTGGCCTGCTGGACGGTAAGTTGAGAACCGTGCGTGCGCGTACCGTGACGAGAGCAAAACGACGGCAGTGAAGTTATTTGACTCATTCCAAGCTCGGCATGACTTTTTGCTACAAAAGCACATGCCATCGGTTCGAACGGTTGAGCATGATAGCACGGTGCCATCGTTCTTCCAGCATCGCGTGCTACGATCGGAACTGTGGCTGCGCTCCCCATCCAAAATATCAACAGGAACTCATGTTCGATTTGATTGGCGATATCCAGGGCCATGGCGACGAACTCTGGCAGTTGCTCGAATTATCCGGGCACGAGCGGATCGACGGTGTCTACCGGCATGACCAGCGCACGGCGATGTTCCTAGATGATTTTATTGATCGCGGCCCACAGATTCGCCAGGTGTTCGAAACCGTCCCTCCCATGGTCGAACGCCAGTACGCTTGTGCCGTGATGGGCAATCATGAATGGAATGCGCTTGCCTCCCACTGCGAAGATCCGGTTACGCCGGGCGAATATCTGTGTCGGCACAGTGAGAAGAATCGGCGACAGCACTGTCAGACGCTCGCTCAACTCACCCTGTCGGAACTTCAGTCGTACCTCGAATGGTTTCGGACGCTGCCGCTGTGGCTGACTTGAATGAGTTACGAGTGATCCACCCCTGTTGGGATGATCGGGTGATTGCTTCGGTTACCGCCGGCTTAGCCACGTATGGCGCGATTACGACCGCCTTCCTCCAATCGGCTTGTAGTGAGGGTGAGCCACTCTATGATGCGATCGAAAACATCCTGAAGGGCAAAGAGGGCAATCTGCCGCCTGGCGCTGTGTTTCGCGATGCCGACGGTCACGATCGCTCGGCTATTCGGACTCGTTGCAATCCGCCACCCCTTCGGGTTGATGTTCCTACGATTCATTCGTTCTCCGGCGGTATTCGCTGCGCTCGACCGCCGGCTAATGGCTTGAATCCCTGCGGGATGAATTGTTCTATCCCATGACTCATGGCGAGCTGCTTAAGAGTCGCTGCGGCGTCCGGTCGAGTCGCCTCGTTGGAGTTGGAGGAGGAGATTCGAGCACGCTCTCATACCAGAACATTTTCCTGGCCTTGCAGAGCATCAGCCCGAGGATCCTATGACTATCACAAGGTCTGATTCCCAAGGAATCATCGTTGCCGCTGCGTTTGAATGATACAGCGGAAAGAGCCCTTAGAGATGCTTCGAGGGTTCTCCGTGGGCAGCAATGCGCTAATGGTGCCAAGGAATGTAAACGCGATTTGGCCAGGAAGTCGGCGCCCATCGGGGCGGACCATTTCTTAGTGGTCGTCTCGGCAGTAGGTTGCCCGTGGCCCGATCGACGGTTGACAGGGGCGATGAGGGGGGCTCGAGAGGTCGACTATGCGGGGACCCGTTGATGCGTGGAAATGCTAGGATATCGGTTTGCTGGCTGTCCACTTAGCTGATGCAGGAAACTTTCCAAGGAAGAACCGATCATGCGCACACCGATCCTGCTTGCCTTGCTGTTGCTCGCTGCGCCCACCGCTGCCGCCGAGATGCCCTGGATTCAAATTGCAGACGGTCGCAAAGGATTTGAATTGACGGAGTCCGGCGAGCGGTTCATCCCTTGGGGATTCAACTACGACCACGACAGCGATGGTCGACTACTCGAGGACTACTGGGACGAGCGATGGTCAACCGTCGAGTCTGATTTTCGCGAGATGAAGGTCTTGGGGGCCAATGTTGTGCGCGTCCATCTACAGTTCGGAAAGTTCATGGACGATCCGACGACTCCCCGGCAAAGTTCATTGGGTCAATTGATGCGATTGGTGAAGTTGGCTGAGCAAACCGGCCTCTACCTCGATGTCACAGGACTGGGCTGTTATCACAAGCCTGATGTGCCGCTTTGGTATGACGAGCTGAGCGAAACGAAGCGCTGGCAAGCGCAGGCGGTGTTTTGGGAAGCGATCGCGCAGGCGTGCGCTGCTAGCCCCGCAATCTTTTGTTACGACCTGATGAACGAACCGGTCGTGGCTGCTGGTGCCGGGCGGCGCGACGATTGGTTGGGGCCGGCGTTTGGTGACAAGCATTTCGTGCAGTACATCACGCTCGATCGAGCGGGCCGGGAGCGGTCTGCGATCGCTCGCCAGTGGATCCACGCTCTCGTGACCGCTATTCGCAAACACGATCAGCGACACCTGATTACGGTCGGGCTGGTGGACTGGAGTCTCGACCGGCCGGGGCTCACTTCTGGCTTTGTCCCCGAGAAGGTGGCAGAAGATTTGGACTTTATTGCCGTCCATCTTTATCCCCAATCAGGCAGGTTGGATGAGGCGATCGAGACGCTCGAAGGTTTTGCGGCAACGGGCAAGCCGGTAGTGATTGAGGAGACTTTTCCACTGAAGTGCACTGCCATTGAGCTTGAAGCATTCATCGAACGGTCACAGCGACAGGCCAGCGGCTGGATCGGATTCTATTGGGGCAAGACACCGGATGAGTTGCGCCCGCCGCAGTCCTTTGCCGAGGCACTCACCTTGAGCTGGTTGGAATCGTTTCAGCAGCAAACACCACGGCTGCTCGGCGAGCTGGGCGGTAACTTTTCGTTTCTCGAGAATGGTGTGACGGCTCATCGCGGCAATTCCGGCGAGTATCCTGAAAACACGCTCCCGGCGTTTGCGAGCGGTATCGAGATCGGAGCGGATTGGATTGAACTCGATGTCTTCCGCACCAAGGATGGCAAATTAGTGGTCACTCACGATCGCACGACGCAGCGGGTGGGCGACAAGAGTCTCGACGTATTGCTGTCCAGCTATGAGGAATTGACGACGGTCGATGTTGCTACCGAGTTTCGCAGACGCACTGGGAAATCGATTGAGATGTGCCCTGCTCATCGAGTTCCGCTGCTGGAGGACGTGCTGCGGTTGGTGATGGA
>CALELC010000526.1 GCA_937904535.1 uncultured Planctomycetaceae bacterium | reverse complement strand
TTGCAGATGATCACGCGTCGCGTCTTGAAGCCACTGCAAACGGCTCGGCGAACTAAGGCATTTACCTTGGTCGAGTTGTTGGTGGTCATCGCCATCATCGGCGTCATGGTCGGTCTGTTGTTGCCCGCGGTTCAGGCTGCCCGAGAGGCCGCCCGCCGAATGCAGTGCAGCAACAATCTGAAGCAGATCGGCCTGGCCTTGCACAATTACCACGATACCTACAACAAGTTTCCGCCGGGCACGATGCACCGGCCCGACTTCATCACTTCGTCCGATCCCGAGTGGCCCGGCATTCATCATTTTTTGTTGCCTTACATCGAACAGGCGGCCTTCTACGAAGCGTTAGCGAATCAAGGTCCTGATACTACCGGGCGTTATGGCTGGTCTCATGAGCCGCCTTGGCAAGAAAGCGGTGTCGACAGCTTTACCAAGGTGATCGTTGGTCAATCGATCTCGAACTATCTCTGCCCCAGCGATCCCGGGCAGGCAACCTGCAACCAAAATGGGACCGGCAATTGGGGGACAGCACCTGAAAAAGCTCTGCAGCTGTTCACCAGCAATTACTTAGGGATTTTCTCGGGGTTGCATGACCTGCATTTCAAGTATGGCAGGACCCACGCGAACTACAACGCGGCGATGAATCCACCCGAGATGTTGGCGACTTTTGGGCTCAATCGGGGTGCGAGTTTCCGCGATCTTACCGACGGAACCAGCAACACGCTGGTGGTCAGTGAGTATCTAACCGGTGTCGAGGTTGACGCGCGTGGCTACGTGTGGCTTTCACGTGCCGGATTCCAAATGCTATACGTCAATCAAACCCCCAACTCTCCTGGTCCCGACGCGCTGTTGGGATGGAATGGGCTGCTGTGCAGCGAGCAGTCCAACCTTCCGAAGCGGAATCTGCCTTGTATCGTCGGCGGAGACGACATGCATGCGTCTGCGCGCAGCATGCATCCCGGCGGCGTCAACGCTTTGATCGGTGATGGCTCGGTTCGCTTTGCCACGGAAACCATCAACTTGGCCACTTGGCGAGGCTTAGGATTCATTCAAGACGGCAATAGCATCCAAGGTTTCTGAGCACCATGAATCATTCGTTCGCGCCCCTGAAATTGACGCTGTATTTGCTACTGCTCCTCGCCTTAGGATGTGGCGGGGATGTATCCGGGCGATATGCCATTAGCGGCACCGTTACGCTGGATGGTCAGCCGGTGCCGACCGGCGCTATCGCCGTGATTCCGGCTGCCGGAACCGATGGTCCCACCAGCGGTGGCAGTATCGATGATGGAGAGTATTCGATTCCGGCCAGCAAAGGACCTGCGGCAGGACGCTATCGCGTGGAAATTCGCTGGCCGCGCGAAGCCGGTCAAGTGGAGCTTTATCCCGGGCAGACCGGGGCTAAGTTCGAAGAGGCGATTCCGGCGAAGTACAACACCAAGTCTTCGCTGGAAATCCAAGTCGGTGAAGGGAACACGGAACACAACTTTGATTTGACCACCAGCGGTGCCTAGGCATCCGGCGGTGTTTCCACCACAAAGATGAGCCAACGTGACCGCTGTGATCAGACGAACCATCGGGCTGCTGTTGATCTCGTTGGTTGCGCTGATGGTAGAGGACCGCCTCGCCGCTGCGCAAGACTCACCGGCTGCGCCGCGCTCTATCCAGGCAGCGGGCCGGGCCGGAATCGGCAGCTATCAGCCGGGGCACTGGGGAATCGTTAGCGCCGATGTAGCCAATCCGACAGCGGACGCGGTCGAGGTGCTGGCCACACTCGCCTTTGAGGAAGATCGCAACCTGCAGTTCGGGCGGCAGATTTGGATCCCTCCGGGCGCGAAACGCTCCACTTGGTATCCGGTTCGTCCGCCGGAGATAGAGACGGTGACGGAGACGGCGGGCGGCGGTTCGCTGCGAACCCAGGCGTTATTGTTTGACGCCTCCGGCTCGCGCCCGCAGCCCATCGCCGCGACCGATGGCCGCCTCCATCAAGAAGGCCTGCTGAGCATTCAAAGTGCAGGCCCGCTGACTGCGGTTGTCGCCGATGAAGACGATGAGGATGTGATCACCGCGGTGACAGCGATGCGGTTAGATCGCAACTTATCGAAACGCGTCCTCGTGCTCGAGGAGGATGTCCAGCTTCCGAGCGTTGAAGCCTTGGAAGCACTCGATCAACTGGTTATCAGCAGTGACCGGATTGCTGACGACCCGGCCGCTTGTCTCGCAATTCGGCATTGGTTGCATCGCGGTGGGCACCTGTGGTTCCTATTAGATGAAGTTGACCCAGAGACGCTCGCCGCGGTGTTAGGCAACGCGTTTGCTGGGGCAATCGTTGGCCGGCTGAGCGTGACCGAACTGCAAATAGAAGCGGTCAGTGGTTCAGCTGCAGCACGGGATGACCCACCGCGTCGTTTTGAGCGTCCCGTGGAACTGGTGCGGTTGCTTGCAGCCGACGCGCTCGTCACACATTCAGTCCAAGGCTGGCCGGCCGCTTTATGGAAGGACGTGGGCCGCGGAAAAGTCCTGCTGACAACCGTGGCGCCGCGAGGTTGGCTACGGCCGCGCACCGCTGAAGATCTGGTGCTGCACGATCGTGAGGGGACGGCTACCAGCCTGGCAACTGAGCCCTTTCGGGATTTAGCGTTTCAGTTCTTGAGCGCTCCCCCTCCCCCTGCCCTGGTCGCATCCGATCTTGATGCGTTTGTGACGGGGCAAATCGGCTACAAGATTATCAATCGCCACTGGATTGCCGGCGTCCTGAGCACCTTTTGTTTTGCGCTGC
This sequence comes from uncultured Planctomycetaceae bacterium, assembly GCA_937904535.1. Classification (GTDB taxonomy): domain Bacteria; phylum Planctomycetota; class Planctomycetia; order Pirellulales; family Pirellulaceae; genus UBA6163. The sequence continues at coordinate 7,791 of CALELC010000526.1, read as the reverse complement.
TGGGCAGTGGTTTGTGGTTAAACCGCAGTCGGCGTTTGGAGCACATCGGTTGGATCGGGCCATTCATCGCGGTCAGTGCCGCGATGTTATTGGCCGTACAAGGCAGAGCCTCCCGGCAAGCGGTTCCATCCACGGTTGGGATCGGACAGGTGGTCCAGGCCGCCGCGGGCAGTGATGAAGTCCAACTCAGTGGGCTGATGGTGCTCTACAACCAGGAGTCTGTGTCCGGCTCATTTGGAGCCCAACACGGTGGGGTCTTTATGCCTGATCGTGGAACTCAGGCTGGATCGATCCAGCGGATGGTCTGGACGGATCGCGACGTTTGGCACTGGGACAACGTGACGCTGCCACCGGGGCTGCGAAAAGTTCCGTTTGAGCAAGCGAGAAAGCTCGAGAAGCCCTTGGTGGCTACCGCAACATTTGGCCCCGACGGGGTGTTAGGCCGCATGGAGGCGGGGCCATTCAGCGAGCCGGCCGACGTGTTGATTGCGCTGCCAACGCGACGCCACCTGGCCCCACGGTTAGGCAGCGAGGGCAGCTTCTCCGCGGGAGCTGGTGAAGTGCTCGCGCCGGGGCAGTTTGTCTCGGGAAATTTACTGAGCAGCCAGCAGCAGCGCCGCCGGGCGGTCTATGAACAACTGCTTTCGGATCGGGGCACTTCCTTTTATCCACCTGTGCCGATGCTGCTGGCGTGGGCGGAACCGCTCGACCTTGGATTTGACTTGCCTGAGGACTCCCAACGCATCGGCGATGCGTTGCTGGCGATTCCGCTGCAGTTTGAAGCACCATCGCCAGGAACAGCGGTAAGGGTCCCTGCCCCGCTGATCGGCTACCGGGCAGTCGGGCGTGAAACTTCAGCCACATACGACAATGACCGCCGCCAGTGGCTCGGCCCCTTTACGGAAAACTCTCAAACCGTATTGCGCTTTCAACTACCCGACGCAGTGCTGCCACTGCAAATCGAACGCGCGGTGTGTTGGATCGAAATCAATGCTCCCTCGCGCCAACTCGAAGTGCTGGCGTATCAGAGCGGCGAGCCGGTATCACTGATCAGTCAGTCCAACCCGCTGGGCCGACTGCGCGTCGAGATCGATCGTGCTGAACTGCTGCAATTAGACGCAGACGGCGGATTGCTGCTGGGCATCCATGTTCGCGCCATGGCAGATTCGGGATCATCACTCGCCTGGAAGATCGACGATGTGCAACTCGAAGTGCAAGGACGGGTGTTAGCACCTTAAGTCTTGGCTCGATGCGCCGACGATCCGTACACCCACCTAACACACCAACCTTGAGCTCGCCACGGCAGCGTCAAACCCTGTTCGATGCTGCCATCCATCAATCCGAAATGCTGAGAGGGGGAAGACGATGGGACCAGCTGACCCGGTGGTCGTGATTGAAGGTTTGACGAAACGCTACGGAGAGTTTACTGCTCTGGACGATTTGTCGATTTCGCTTAACCGAGGTCAGATCTTGGGATTCATTGGGCCCAATGGGGCTGGCAAGACCACGACGATTAAGATCCTCGTCGGCCAACTCCGCCCGACGAGCGGAACGGCGCGAATTGCTGGAGCGGACTGTGTGCGCGACGCAGCGAAAATCAAATGGCTGGTCGGCTACATGCCCGACACCTTTGGTGGTTACGAAAACATGCGTGTGCGGGAATACCTCGATTTCTTTGGTGCTGCCTACAAAATCGCACGTCCTCAACGTCAGTCACGAATTGACGAGGTGATGGAAATCGCCGGAGCAACCTATATGCGAGACCGCTATCTCGAAAGCCTCAGCCATGGGATGAAGCAACGAGTCGCGATTGCGCGCACACTGTTGCACGATCCCGAAGTGCTGATTCTCGATGAACCAGCTAACGGTCTCGATCCGCAAGCACGCATCGAAATGCGTGCCATCCTGCTGCGCCTGGCCGAAGCAGGCAAAACCTTGATCGTTACCAGTCACATCCTCCCCGAGTTGTCTCGCATTTGTGATACGGTAGCGATCATGTCGCATGGTCGGTTGCGTGCTTTCGGGACACTCAAAGAAATCATGCAAACGGTGAGTCAGCAGCGATCGATCGAGGTGCAGTTGGTGTCAGCAAACCGCATCGCGGCAGCAGCTGAATTGATCCAGCAGCAACTCTCAGCGCATGAGGAAGTAACTCGTTCGCCGGCGGAAGCCACGATTCGCTTCCGCACGGCTCAGTCGGAAGAGCAACTGGCGCAGATACTCGCGCTGCTGATCGCGGCAGGGATTCCGGTCGTGCAGTTCCGCGAACTACAAAGCGATTTGGAAGACACCTTTTTGTCAATCACTCGCGAGCCTGACGAACCGCCATTGGCCGACGAAGAAGAGTCGCGGACGGCGGGACCACGATCGGATGCTCCTGTGGGTAACGCTGCGGAGGTCGGCTGATGAGCAATCCGGTTTTAGAGCGCGAGTTTATCGGCATCCTCCGCACGCGGCGGGCTTTCGCCATGCAAGTTGGCGCGGCGATGACGTTTGCAATTTTGATCCTGCTGCGCTGGCCATCGGACGGGCAAGTGGATTTGTCGGGGATCCAGGCGCAGCAGATGTTCCAATTGTTCGGCTATGGGCTAACAGCGGTCATCGTGCTGTTCGTACCAGCATTCCCAGCCACGACGCTCGTACGCGAACGTCGGCAAGGCACGCTGGCATTGTTGCTCAATAGCCCGCTGGAACCGTATCGGATTTACTGGGGAAAACTCGCCGGCGTGTTGGGGTTTGTGAGCCTGCCTGTATTGATGAGCTTGCCGGCCGCGATGGCCTGTTACGCGATGGGGGGGCTGTCACTGCAGCACGATTTGCTGGCCCTCTACAGTGTGATGGCAATTGCGTGTTTGCAGTACGCTGCACTGGGTCTCTGGGTGGGCAGCCTGGCACGCACAGCGGATTCATCGCTGCGGATCACGTATGGGCTCGTATTCTTCATGACCATCGTGGTTTTAGGGCCCTATCAGTTTTTCCAGGGCAAACCGTGGGAATGGCTGGTAACGGCCTCACTCTGGCTGCGGAGTGTGTCACCGCTTCCGGCGCTCATGGAAATCTTCGGGCATCGAGATGCTGGCTCCGGAGGGCTAATGAGCCCAACCGGAAACCTGATGCGTTATGCGATTACGGCGGGCATCATAACCGCAGGGTTCGCGCTGCATACGTTACTGCGTTTGACGCCGAAGATCTTCGATCGCGCTCGCTCACCAGGGGTAATTACCGAAGACCGCTCGAAGGCCCAGCAGTGGTTCCGCCGATTCGTTTTTTTGGTTGACCCCCAGCGCCGCTCCGGACTGATCGGGCCGTGGACGAATCCCGTGATGGTCAAGGAGTTTCGCAGTCGACGGTTTGGCCGCTCGAGCTGGATGTTGCGACTGATTGCACTCTGCGCTGTGACGTCGCTGGGACTGACCTACACGTCCACTGCGGGCACGATGGATTGGGGAGTCGAGACGATCGGCGGTATGATGGTCGTGCTGCAAGTCACTTTGATCATTCTACTAATTCCGGGCTTAGCGGCCGGGCTGATCAGTTCCGAACGCGAAACCGGAAGCTGGACGCTGCTGCAAATGACACCGCTGTCGACCAGCCAGATTCTGCGCGGCAAACTGCTGAGCGTGACCTGGACCGTCTCGCTGATTTTGCTAGCCACGCTGCCGGGCTATTTGGTGATGGTCGCAATCGAACCAGCGCTGACGCGGCAGATCTACTACGTCCTCGCTTGCCTGCTGCTGATGGCGGTGTTTGCCGTGGTCTTCAGTGCGGCGGTCGGAAGTTTTTTTCGACAAGCCGCTCCGGCAACCGTCACAGCATACGCCTCACTGGTGGCCCTGTGCGGTGGCACGATGCTCGTTTGGCTGGGGCGCGATTCAACCTTCGATCATTCGACGGTCGAGTCTCTGTTGGCATTTAACCCGATGGCGGCGGCACTCGCGATTATGGAGGTGCCTGGGTTCGCTCGGTACCAGTTGTTCCCGCAGGCTTGGTGGTTCATCTCGGCCGCCATTGCCGTCTCTCTGGTGACGCTGGCATCACAGACGTGGCGTCTGAGTCGACCGCGCTAAGGTTTTCCTTCCCTGAGGTTCGGTATTCAATGCATCAGCAACCGTCCAGCCGTGAGCCGGAAAGAATTGCCTGCGGCCTCCATGTCGCCGGCAATGCCGAGTGGAGTTCCGAGCCGTTCGGTAGACCCGAGTTTAGTAATAGGAGTCAGTTATCAACGTCCCCGGCAGTGTTAAGGATTCGCACCCAGTCACAGTCGCCTGCCCTGTTCACTTCACGGCTCCGTCTGCTGACCGCGGTGCTGCTTTTAGGGGTTTGGCTGCCCATCGTAGGCCTGTCCCTGGCGAGAGCCGTGGAACTCGATTCTTTAATCGATGAGGATCCGCGGTATCCCGATGAGGTTGCCAGTGTCGCCGCATTCTCACCACGCCTGCGGACGCTTTGGATCGAGGCCTTAGCACGGCCCGAACTCGATTTACAGCGTCAGGCCGCCGAGGCGATTGTGCGAGCGAAGCGGCTTGGCATGTCGGATCTTAAGCCCTGTATCCCGGCTCTGCTGGAGGTGCTCAATGCCAATCGCGCGGACTCACTCGTCAAGCAAGCAGCAGCTCGTGCGTTGATTGAGTTGGATGCGAGTCAGGCTGCACCGCAACTGTTGGCTCACGCCATGACCGGTGATTTTGACTTGGCTCGTGTCATTGAACCAGCTTTAGCGCGCTGGCGATACGAGCCGGCGCAGGCCATTTGGCTGCAGCGGCTGAGCACTGCCGGCAGCCCGCGAAACGGTCTTGTACTGGCAATTCGGGGACTCGCCGAGACCGGGGACGCCGCCGCCATCCCAGGGCTGCGTCAGATCCTCCTCGACCCGGTTGCCCGTACTGACCTGAGATGGGAAACCGCTAAGGCGTTGCACCGGTTGCAGCCCCCAGAGCTGATTGAAGATGCGCGCAAGCTCGCCGGTGGCACGCCCAGCACCTTGAATGATCGACTTCTCGCGGCAACGCTGCTGCAGACCGAACAGCGTGTCGAAGCAACGGACTTGCTGCAGAAATTGGCTGGCGACTCAGAGCCAGCGATCGCCGCATTGGCGCTGCGGCCTTTGGTGCAGCGTGACCCGAAACTGGTTCAACCGGTTTGGGCCAAGATTCTCGCTAGCCATGATCCTGAGTTGCGGTTACTGGCAATTGAGACACTCGCTGCCCTACGTACTCCTCAGGCAATCGTTCATCTGCGACGCCTGCTAGAAGACGCTCATCCACGCGTGCGGCAACGAGCCCGAGAAGTGTTGGTGGAACTTGACGCCATGCCAGCCCTGTCCGCAGCGGTGCGAAGCGTTGCGATGAAGGCATTGCAAAGCGACCAAGTCGATGTCTTGGAACAGGCGATTTTGGTGGTGGGGACAGTGGAGCACGATCCGGCAGCGGATCGTCTGGTGGAATTGCTCGAGCACCAGCATCCTGCCGTATTCGTGACAGCAGCATGGGCGCTGCGCCGCGTGGCTGTCCCCGAAACAGCACCGGCCATCCTCGATAAGGCACAACGGGAAATCGACATCAGTCTGATTCGTCTACCGCTCAGCGCGCCGGTGGATTGGGAACGTACCGATGGTATCTATCATCAGTTGGGGCATCTGATCGAAGCCTTGGTGGTGCTGAGGCATGAGCCGGCAGAGCCACTGCTGCGAACCTTTTTGCCGAACCCTCCCGAACCGGTCGTTCCCCCCGTCGAGATCATTCTCGACGCCGTGTTCCGGCCGGAACTCCGCACTCGAGCCATTTGGGGACTCGGACATTTGCATGCAGAATTACCCGAGGATGAATTGGTGCATCGCTTCCAAGAACTACTCGAATCATCGGCTACGGGGCAGACCGTGCGCTGTGCGATCGTGATCGCGTTGGGCCGAATGAAAGCAGACTCGCTGGCCGAAACACTCCGTGAACTTTATGAGTCGCGGGCTCCCTATAACGTAGGGCATGCCAGCTGCTGGGCTTTGGAACGGATTCATGGCCAACCATTGCCCGTTTTGGTGAATGAACCCGAAACGAACTGGCAGACCGGATGGTTTTTGGAGCCGATCAACGCGAACTAGGTGTGTGTCTATGAATGCTTTGCCGGTGCGTATCGCGGGTTTATCTCTGTTCCTGCTGGCCGCTCTCGCTGCGATGATGTGCGGGCCAGTTCAAGCCTGGGCGCAGCCCAGCGTCGGCGATAGCGTTAACCACTTCAAGCAACGTCCTCCTTGGACAAAATCCAAAATCCGTGGGATTCCTAACCCGCCGCCCTATCAAACCGAGCGAGTCTATCCTCATTTGCAGTTTGAGAAGCCTGTGGTGTTGACGAAGGCGCCGGGAAGCCGTCGTTGGTTTGTTGCTGAACTAGCAGGCAGAATCGTTTCCTTCCCCGATGACCCCGAATGCCAAAAGCCTGATTTATTGATCGATCTCGCGGAAGAGATTGAGGGGGTGCAGCATGTTTATGGAATGGCCTTCCACCCCAACTATGAGCAAAACCACTTCGTTTATATTTGCTACCTCGCCGGCAAAGGATTTCAGGGGGATGCTCGCGTTTCGCGCTTTAAGGTTTCCAACACTTCGCCGCCCCGGTGTGATGCAACCAGCGAATGCCTGTTGCTGAAGTGGGAAACCGGAGGGCATAACGGCGGTTGCTTGGAGTTTGGTCCGGATGGCTATCTGTACATTTCTACGGGTGATGGGGCCTCGCCGAGCCCACCTGATCCTTATCGAGCGGGGCAAAATCTAGCGGACCTGCGGTCGTCGATCTTGCGTATTGATGTCGACCACAGCGAACACGGTCAGCCCTATCGTATCCCTCCAGACAATCCCTTTGTGGGGCAAGCGGACGCGCGGCCAGAGATTTGGGCATACGGTCTACGCAATCCGTGGCGGATGAACTTCGACCCGGTTACCGGCGACCTTTGGCTGGGTGATGTGGGTTGGGAATCTTGGGAGATGGTGCACCGGATCAAACGCGGTGGCAATTATGGCTGGAGCGTGATGGAAGGGCCACTGCCTATCTATCCCGAAGGAATGCGTGGCCCGACGCCGATTTCTCCTCCGGTCGTCGCCCTGCCCCGCTCACAATCCACTTCGGTTACTGGTGGCTTTGTGTATCGGGGCACGAAGTTCCCGGAACTCGTGGGCGCCTACATTTTTGGCGACTATGACACCCGCCGAGTCTGGGCGACGTGGATTCAAGACGAACAACACGCTTCGACTCAAGAGCTTGCTGCGACCGACCTGCGTCTGATTACCTTTGGGCAGGATGAACGACATGAGCTGTATCTGGTTGATTACGACCATGGGACGCTGCATCAACTGGTGCCCCGCGCCACCGATACCGAGGATCAGGCATTTCCTCAAACCCTGAGTCAAACCGGATTGTTCGCCTCCACGCGTGATCATTTGCCCGCAGCGGGGGTGATACCGTTCTCGGTCAATGTGTCTCAGTGGGCGGATCACGCCACGGCTGAACGCCTGATTGCTCTGCCGAACGACACCATGGTCTCACAAGCATCTACTGGAAAATCTGGACCGCTGCAGCAATGGGAATTTCCTGAAAACAGTGTGCTTGTAAGGACATTCTCGCTGGAAATGCGCCACCAGGATCAATCGACGCGTCGTCGGATTGAAACTCAGATCTTGCACCACCAGGCAGGCGAATGGCGTGGTTATTCTTATCGTTGGAACGATGATCAAAGTGACGCGACGCTGGTCGCCGCCGATGGCGAGCAGATGCGGTTGAGCATTAGCGATCCCCAGGCTCCCA
>CALELC010000525.1 GCA_937904535.1 uncultured Planctomycetaceae bacterium | reverse complement strand
TGGTCATCGCCCCGCCGCCCGCATACACGATGGGGCGTTTGGCACGACGAATCGCCGCCGCAACTTGGCGCAAGGCTTCATCGGCAACCGGCGGTCGCTCAGGGCGATAGCCTGGCAGGTCCATCGGTACATCCCAGTCGACTTCGATCGAATCGAGTTGCACGTCTTTGGGCAAGTCGATGATCACCGGGCCGGGGCGACCGGTGCTGGCGATGTGGAAGGCTTCTTTGACGACGCGGGCCAGGTCCTTGATATCGGTCACCAGGTAGTGATGCTTGGTGATGCCGCGACAGACTTCGACGATCGGCGTTTCCTGGAATGCGTCGGTTCCGATGTTGTAGGTCGGCACTTGGCCGGTGATGCAAACCAGCGGAATGCTGTCGAGTTTGGCATCCGCGATGGCCGTCACCAAGTTGGTGGCGCCAGGACCGCTGGTCGCCATGGCCACACCGACTTTGCCGGTGCTGCGTGCGTAGCCTTGGGCCGCGAACCCGCCGCCCTGCTCATGTCGCGGCAGAATTGTGCGGATTTTGTCGCTGTACTTGGTGAGCGACTGGTGCAGCGGCATGCTGCAGCCGCCCGGGTAGGCGAAGACGACTTCGACGCCATGATTGACCAACGATTGCACCAGGATGTCGGATCCAGTCATCAATTCGGTCTTCTTGGCTGTTGCAGTCGTACTCATCTTGCTCGGGTTTGTCAGGAGGAACTTCGTTTGAGATCCGGTGAGCGCAGAAAACTGACGTTTACACTCGACCGGTAATTACCGAATCTAAAACCCGCACACAACTTAGGCAATGGACAAAACCAGGCGGCCGCCGAGATCGTTCGGTTTTCGTCCTTAGAAGCCCGAAATTCGCCCCACTAGGACGCTACCGGCACAAGCATGACGCAACTCGCCACCTGGCCGCTGCTCGTTTGGCTTACCCGTTCGTGTCGCGAGTTCGCTGGGCTGACACTCGTCTGTGGGCTGGGGTTCGGCCTCGTCGCACCAGCGAGTGCGGCTTCGAGCCCGTTTAGCGATGAAGCGACCCTGCGCAGCGTGACCTTTACCGACGCTGACCGCGGTTGGTGCGTGGGCGATTTCGGCGTGATTTTGCGGAGCGAAGATTCGGGACTGAGCTGGCAGCTACTCGATTCGACGACGACGGCGAATCTCAACGCGATCGAGATGTTCAACAGTCGGCGTGGGGTGGTCATCGGCGGCAGCTACGAACCGCACACGCAGATCGGCCGGGGCACGGTGCTGCTGACCGATGACGGTGGTGAAAGCTGGCGACCGGCTGCTGTCGATGGGCTGCCACCGCTGCGTCACCTGTTGATAGGGTCTCGTGGACGCTGCGTCGCCGCCGGGGAATGCTCACCGCTCCACTCGACGAACTTATTTGCCAGCTTTGACGGTGGACAGACCTGGGAGCCGAGCCCGTCGGCCGGTGCCGGTGCTGCCATGGCCTTAGCCGGCAGCATCGATGATTTCCTCGTGCTCAGCGACCAGGGAGAAGTCACGCGGGTGTTGGAAGGCGTTCCGCAGCAGGTGATCCCGCCGGGAACGCGCTGGACGGCGATCGCGGCCGACGGCGAATGGCGGCTGATCACGGGGCCGCGCGCGACAATGGTCTCTGATGACTGCGGGGCGACATGGAAACTGGTGCCCCCAAGTCCGTCGCAGCAGCTTGCCGGTGAAGTGACCGCCGCCTATCTGTGGGATTCGGAGCTGTGGACGGCAGGAGCCGCGGGGACGGCGATTCGCCGATTGGATCTTGCGCAACTTGCCGAAGCCACGACGTACACCGCCGAGGCCTCGCTTCGCGCCATCCGGCGACTCGATGCCGACCGGGGCTGGGCGGTCGGCGACTGGGGAACGATTGCGGTTACTCGCGACGGCGGCCGAACTTGGCGGACCGTTCGCGGCGGGCAGCGGCGGGCGGCAGTGATGGCGGTGGCGCCCGCAGCCGATCGGTTGCCGTGGTCGCTCCTGGCCGTGGAATCGCAGCAGCATCTGCGGCGGGTCGCAGTGGTGACAGGCGGCTCGGCGGCGATGGTTGGTGGTTCCCGGAGGATCGACCACGAACTGCTACTCCGTGAGGCGGCTAAGCTCGTCGGTCCAACAGCTCAGCACCGCTGGGACGGGAGCGCCAGCGAAACACGAATTCTGCTGGAGTCGCTCGCTCCGGCTGTGATCGTGCTCGACCAAGCCCTCTCCGCTGAAGAAAAGTCGGTGTGGACGAGCATTGCGATCGAGCTCGGAGTCCGCCGGGTGATGGAGACCGGCCGAGCAAACGGTCAAGTCATCCACTACGCCGCACCGTTGCCCGATGCAGCAAAGCTCGCCGGCGACGTTTGGACCGACGCGTTTTGGTTGCTGTGTCCCGGTACCTTGCCGCCCGATAAGCTGCTGCTTGGGGCACGCTATGATTCGGTCGCCAGCCAGCTGTCCGCGGACGGACTGGCGAGCTGCGTGGGCACGGATCGCCGCTATGTCCGTCAAGCTGAAAGCGGTACCAGCCGCCGGCATTTGCAGGTCCTGCAGGCCCGGTCGGGCGAAGCGGCCTGGGTCCAGTCGTTGGTCGAATCGCCGACTCCGCTGAGCGAACGGATGACGCAGTTTGATGCGACCCTACCGCGGCTGCCCGAACAAGATCGACAGCGTCTGGTGTTCCGAGTGATCGTGGCGGCCAAGCTGCATGGCAAACACGATTTGTACCGAGCCATGCTGCGGCAAGCGGCCGACCGGTGGCCTGATGAACCTCTGGGCAGGCTCTGTGAATTGCACGCTACTGCGATCGACAGCAGCGAAGAGTGGCAGCGAATGGCGGGAGCCGAAGCGTTTGCGGTGGCAGCTGCACCACGCGCTGCTGGCCCGAGAACCGTTCAGCTATCGCCGTTCCAGGCGGCGGCCCCGCTGCCCTCAACCGGTACGGCGTTGACAGAAACCTCGCCACTGCCGTTTCCGGCGCCTGCAGGCGAGGTGCAGCAAGTCAGCGCGATAGAAGACCTGCCCTCGGCCGTCAATCCTGCGATCTTCAGCGATTCCAGCAGCGAAGCTGCCGTTGTCGCGTCCGAACAGCCTCCAAGCAGCACTCCGGCGGCTCCACCTGTGCCACCGCAAAGCCAGCGGCGGAGCACCGATCTCACCTGGCAACTGCATCCGGCTGTGGTGTTGGCCAGTCGCTCGGCCCGCCGCCCAGCCAGTCTGGTCCCGGCAGCGGCCGAGGATGTTTCCGCCGCGGGAACCTGGGCGGAACTGCTGCAAACCGGGGTGACTCCCGCGGCGCTCCGCGCCGCCCGGGCGGCTCAACGGCCGCTGTTGAACGGGCGGCTCGACGAACCGATGTGGGCTGCATCCCAGCCCTTCAAATTCGCTACGGGCGAATCGGCACAATTGGCTGCGGCCTATGATGCCGACTTTGTGTATTTCGCGGTGCAAGGACCAAGACTTGAGAGTCCAAGCAACAGCGATCACCAACGCCAACGCGACACGCCGCTGGACCGAAGCGATCGATACGTGATCCGTATCGATGTCGATGGTGATCTGCTAACCGCCTATGAATTGGAGTTCGATGCAGCGGGCAACACTCGTGATAGCTGCAATGGTTTTTCTGCTTGGCAGCCTAAATGGTTCTTGGCCGTTACCGCAGAAGGCGACCAGACGGTCGGCGAAATCGCCATCCAACGTGCTGATTTGATCGGCTTGCTTCAGTCGCCGGAGCGCAGTTGGAACATCTCCCTGCAACGCCGTTCGGCAGGTCTTACTTTGCCCGCGCTCACGCTGAGTCAGCCGGAACCGTGGCGGCGAATGATGTTCGAATAAACATTCGAGTGGCTCGTGTGGTTGACTCCGTCGTCCAGCCGCCCGCAGCGAGTCTCGGCGGCTATGGCTAGCCTAAGAGCTTCTTAGTGTGGTGCCCCGGACGGCACGCCCGTGGGTAGGAAAGGTGCCGTGTCGGCTGGGGTGATGCCACCGGGCATGCTGGCCTCAGCGGTCGATGGCACAGGCTGACCGGATCCAATCCAGGGTTGCCAACCGCAGACCAGCGCGGAAGCGATGATCGCGGCTGCGCAAGTAACGGCCACAATGATCAGGACTGCCCCCAGAGCGGCGGCACCGTTCCAATGCACGTTGAACACACCGAAGGTTAAGATCACCGCGAGCGACAACCAGATTGCGACTACAGCGATCGTGCGTGCCGAGGTAGCGCTCACGGGAGGCGTTACCGCTGCGCCGAGCCGATTCATCCACGGGAGGATAAATCCGAGTAGTCCAAGTACTAAGAATCCGGTCCCCAGGCCACTGGTAGCCGAAGCGATGAAGTGTTCGCTCGAGCTGACATTGGATACTGAGAAACCACTTAGAGTGGTGGAATCCGTAAAGTTGATCCGTGGCTCAAACTTACTGCTGAAGCCGAGCAATCCTGAGCCGAGAGCGATGATCATGACGCAGCACACCTGAATTGAACTGAGCATCATCGGATTTCCCAATAGGATGAGTTAGGAGGAACTCAAAACGTTCGACCGAGCAGAGTGAAGTCGTAAGCTCAGCGGTGACCGCCAATCGGCTGCTCGTCACCGTCGCATACCGGCTGTTGCAGGAAGGCAACCGTTAATTCGGGCAATCTGTGAATAGGTGTGCCGCGTCTCGGCCGCTGAGAGCTACCAGTCTTCGTTCAATAACTCGCGGCGTTTGTGTTGATATTCTTGCTCCGTGATCAACCCTTCCACACGCAGTTGTTCGATCCGCCGCATGCGATCGTCGAATGCCAATTCGGTTGATCGAGGAGGGGTCAAGATCTGAGTCCCCTCAATGTCAATCTCGGTGGTCGCAACTCCGCGGTCCGTGAATGCATTGAGGGCATGGAAGGCCACGCTGACCCCAGCGATCAACGTCCAGAAGATTCCAAAGGGGCCAAACATCGGAATGACGATGAAGCAGCCGATGCCCACAAAGACGATCCCCACAATCATGCCGATCGCGGAGGAGGACCTGCTGGGACGCACTCGGATCCGTTTCATGCTACCGATCAGCCCACTGGTGGTGATGAGTTCGAAAGTCGCGCAGGGGCAAAGGGGCCGAGACTGCGGAGAAGTAAGAGATTGTCACTGCCCTGAGGTGTTGCTCCATGATCCTCGATTCCCTTATCCCTGGCAAGGATGAGGGGGTGGATGTTGGGCCAGCCGGGAGTGATCGCGGCAATACGAGAACGCTGCGGCCCGTCGACTTGGTGGCTGGCGTTGTTTCGTTCTCTGGTGACCGCCAAGCACGCATGTCGCAGCTAGAAAGGCGCCCCTGGGCAATTCGATGATTGCGAAGTCCGCCGCAGGAAATCTGAAAAAGATTCACCCCCTCCGCCCTCATCGTGACGAGAGCGTCGGGGGTGAGACGATTCAGACCGCCAGGGCGAGCACGGTCCTTACAGACTGTTCAACTTACACGTTGAGCTGAAACTATTTGCAGCAAGCTTTGCCGCTGTTGCAGTTGCTCGTGTCGCACGCTTTGGCGGTGTCACATGCCTTCACGCTGCAGCAAGCTGCGGCTCCTGTGGCAGCGGCACAGGCATCACTGCCACACAGCGAGCACTCGCAGGCCGCGCAGGTGCATGCTTCGCCGACGCAGCAACCACAAGCTGCGGCGCATTCGCCACAGGGGCAGGTCGCTGCGCTGACCAACGTCGATTCGGCACCAGCGACCGTCTCTGCAGCATCAGTAGAACAGCTACCGGCTGCGCACTTGCCGCACTCGCAAGCTGCACAGGTACAATCCGCGTCCAGGCAGCAGCCGCAGTCGACTTCACAGACGCCACAGGGGCAACTCGCGGCCGCGGTCGCCACCCCGGCAGACGTGGGACGCAAAGCAAAGCCACCAGCGGTCCCCATCAGCAACATCGCAACGACAACCGACATCGTCTTCAACATCATGACTCTCCAAAAAAACTTTTCGTAAAGGCTAAATCCAAGATTCCATGCACCAGCCTGCTGCAACGTGCAGCGACATCAGCCAGCGCAGGAGGGTCGAACGGCGGATTTCGACCGGTTCAATTCAGCCAACGACAAAGCAGCGCGCAGCGAGCGTGCGCGGAGAGAGAGTCAGGAACAGGGGATGCCTCGCTCCACGTCGAGCGGGTTTCCCGAGGCAACGGAGCCAGCAGTGCGACCGGTACAGCAATCCAGTCGAACGATGTGATCTGCTGGCTCGCCGGGTTAACCACCGCAGCGGCTTGACTGATGTTCGTGTGGCAGCAGGAAGTGGGACACGAACACGACTGGGCGGTGGCTTCGTGCCGCGGCGCGGTGGCCGCCGCGGGCGCGCAACAAGCAGGTACCGGTTCACTGACGCACGCGTCCGTGGGTTCCGCAGCGCAACACGAAACCGGTGCCAGACGAT
>CALELC010000524.1 GCA_937904535.1 uncultured Planctomycetaceae bacterium | reverse complement strand
GTTCCGTTGAACCCGCCCGCCGCGGCCGGCCACTTGGTGAAGCAAATTCTAGTGCGACGCCCCGTCTGTGCGTACTATAGACGAGTCGGGCAATTCTGCGATACTCGCTCCCGCGGGCTGTCTGCGGGGCAGCTCGTTAACCCAGCTTGTTCAGGGAGGATTCGATGAGTGAAAACAGGACGAAGTACCAAGAAAAGGTCATCAAGAACTACTACCGCAACCGTGACGCGATTGCGTTGCAGAGTGCGATGGAGCAAGTGACCGAGCTGTATCTGACCGAGGGCAAAAAACGTGATCTGGTCTGGCAACGGCTGATCGCAAACCTCGAGAAAATCGGCATGCCCGCCGATCAGGTCAAGCACCTCAAGGAGCAGAACGACCCGGCGCTGGTGGCAGAGGTGCTGAAGAAGTTCGCCTGATGCGGTAGCTCGTCTTGCTCGCTCCGCGTGAGTTACGGCGCATCGGAGCGTTTTGGGCGGGCGGCACGCGTTTCTACAGCCTGGTCACCTGCGGGTGCGAGCTGGCCGTTCATCAAGGGGCGTCGTTGCCTGCACGCCCGCGGTTCCAACGCTTGTTATACTAGCCCTGCCAGAACAGGGGCTGACCCTTTTCTGGACTGGTGGCGTGTCGGGCCGTGTTGGCCGGAACCGTGTTTTTGCCGCGAGACGAGATTTTTGCTAAAGCAGGTATCATGATCGGTGAGTGCAATCTTTCGGCGCTGCTGGCGAATGGGAGCCCCGGTTTGCTTGGCCAGGCCGGCAGCCAAGTGATGATTTTGGTCCTGAGCATCTTGGCGATCGGGATCCTCGGGTTCATCTTCATCTTCGCGGTGCGCTACGGCAAACTCTGGATTCAAGCGATCATGTCGCGGGCGGATGTCAGCCTGATGAGCTTGATCCGAATGCACTTCACCAAGGTCAATCCCGCGGTCATCGTGCAGGCCAAAGTGATGGCGGCCCAGGCCGGGCTGAACATCGATCGCGAGACCGGCATCAGCACGCGGCGGCTGGAATCGCATTATTTGGCTAACGGCAATGTGAAGAACGTGATTCACGCGATCATTGCCGCCCAGCGCGCTCGCATTCCGTTGGATTTTGACCAGGCATCGGCAATCGACTTGGCCGGTCGCGACGTGTTGGACGCGGTGCAGACGAGCGTTTATCCCAAGGTCATCGACTGCCCCGATCCGCGCCGCAGCGGCAAGAATACACTCAGCGCCATCACTCGTAACGGTATCGAACTGCTGGTCCGGGCGCGGGTGACGGTGCGGACAAACCTCGAACAATTGATCGGCGGCGCGACCGAGGACACGGTCATCGCTCGTGTCGGCGAGTCGATCATCAGCTCGATTGGCTCGGCCGGTTCGCACTTTGAAGTGCTCGAAAATCCGGACATGATCACCCGTGCGGTGCTCAGCCGTGGTTTGGATTCTCAGACCGCGTTTGAAATCGTGTCGATTGACATCGCCGACATCGACGTCGGTGAAAACATTGGCGCTCGTTTGCAGACCGACCAGGCCGAAGCCGACACGCGCGTGGCGCGGGCCACGGCAGAACGGCACTTGGCTGAGGCGATTGCTCAGGAGCAGGAAATGAAGGCGCTGGTAGCCAGCAACCGAGCGGCTCTGGTGTTGGCCGAGGCTGAGGTCCCGCAGGCGATGGCCGACGCCTTGCGCGCGGGACGCATCACTTCCAATGGAAACGTGGTGACCGAGGCTTGAGCGATTCGCAGTTGAACTCGATTCCCGGAAACTCCAGCGGTGGCCCGTCCGCGACGAGCGTGCCGCGACGGTCACACCGTGTCCGCTTCCCCGGCGGCAATGGATTTGAACTGGCCGGGATCGTCGATCTGCCGCCGGCCGCTGGCGCTGCAGTGGACGGGCCTCGCAGGTTGTCGGCAGGGACGCCGCTGGTCGTTTTCTCCCACTGCTTTACCTGCAACAAGGATCTCAAGGCGGTCGTGCGACTGAGCCGAGCGATGGCAGAGGCCGGGATTGCCGTGCTGCGCTATGACATGACCGGACTGGGCGGCAGTGACGGCGATTTCACGTTCACTGATTTCACCACCAATCTGGCGGACCTGCGGGCGGCACTCGCCTGGGCGGCGGTAGAGCTGGGACCGGTAACCGGGCTGCTCGGGCACAGCTTCGGCGGTGCGGCATCGTTGGCGATTGGCGGTGACGCCGCGAGTTTGCCCGCATCGGTTGGAGGCATCGCTACGCTGGCCGCACCCAGTGATACGAAGCATTTGGCGACGCTGATGGTGCGGATGAACGCAGCGATCGAGACCGAGGGGCGAGGCGAAGTGGAGATCGGCGGGCGGCGGTGGACGATCCGCCGCGAGGCACTGAACGATTTCCGCAGCCATCGATTGGAGGATGCGATCAGTCGGATTTCCGTGCCGCTGCTGCTGTTGCACTCGCCGGCGGATCGCACGGTGGGTTTTGATCACGCGCTGCGGATTTTGCAACTCGCTTCCGTGCATCCCGCAGAGGCGGCCGGGCCACCGGTCAGTCTCGTTGCCCTAGACGGGGCCGACCATCTTTTGGCAGAAAACCCGGCGGACCTCCGCTACGTTGCCGAGGTGCTGGCGGCTTTTTTCTGGCGACATCGGCCGGTGAACGACACTCTGCCCCAGTAGACACGAGCCCCTGGTCGGCAGGACGCAAAAGTTGGAGCTGAACGATGCAGCGGCAGACGCCGTGGTGGGTGCTGGTGACGTGGTTGCTGCTCGGTAACACGGGGGCGCCGGTTGCAGTCGGTGAAGAACTGCCACAGGAAACGCAACTCTTGTCGCTGGCCGGCCCGCTGGAGCTGGGGAATCCGCTTGATGGCCTGCCGCCGGAGGAGGCTTGTCAGGTGTTGCAGTGGGCCGCGGATTGGGTGCGGCAAACACTGCCGGCAAGCTATCAGGGCGACAAGGACTGGGGAAAACGCACCCGCGTCTATGCTGGTGTGAAAGTCGATCTGGATGATGGCCGGATCAAAACCAAGCGTCGCTGGAAGGACGTCAAGCACGGGCGCTGGGTGCGCTATGCCGTTCATCTGCGCGACCCTAGCGACCCTCAGCGGCTGAACATTCGGATTACCCATGCCGAGCAGGGACCGGACCAGCGGATCCGATTTGCGGCCCAGCTCGATAGTCTGCTCGATGTGGAACTGGAACAAGAACGTTGGAATCTCGGAACACGCTTGTTCAGCGTTTCGGTTCAAGCAAAGGTCAAGCTGCGGATGTTGGTCGCAGGGGATGTCGGCTTTGAACTCGACGTCACACGGATTCCTCCCGATCTCTTGGCCGATCCTCGGATCACATCGACCGAACTGTCCCTGGTCGACCTAAAAGTCGATCGAATCAGCAAGATTGGTGGTGACGTTGCCGAGTCGATTGGCGATCTGGTCAAGCGGATCATCCGGCAGGAATACCTGCCAGGTCAGCAAGCGGCGATTACCCAGAAACTTAATTCCCAGATCGATCGCCGCCGCGATCGGCTGCGGTTCGGAGCCAGCCAGTGGCTCAGCTCGACGGCCAACCTCCAGCCAGCCATGCCGGCAAGCGTCCCTGCAGCGTTGAATGGCGATTTAACTGCAGCCGCGCGAGATAATAAAGATGATCACCAGGAGCGTCACCGGCACACCCAATAAGTATGCGATTCCGTACTTAATGAGTCCCCGCCGATTGTGCCAATGCGCTTTCATCGCTGAATTCCCCGGTGTCGTGGCTGAAATCTAATGGCTGATGGTTTGTCAGCTGATAGATTCCGTTAGGGGCAATTCTTATACCAAGAAGTTTTGGAAAGGTCGGGACGCACTCAGGCTGGAACGGTGCGGTAGCGTTGCCGACGGTTCACGTCGGACGACCAGGGGCTGGTTCTCACCCAGAACGTGGCCAGGTGCAAACCTGGCGGATGCAGGTGAGGGGCTAAACCGATGCAGCTAACACCCCGCGGAAGCTCAGATTTCGCTGCTCAGCGAACGCACGAGTTCATCGACGGTTTGCAGGGCAATGCGTTCCAGTTCCATTAGCCGCTGTTCACCGTCGGCAGCCACGAGCAGAGCTGGGTCGTGTTCGATCGTCGCCAACAACGAACCCAGCGGCTCGGCTCCAAAGGTATTGGCGAGTCCTTTGATGCTGTGAGCGACCCGGCGGGCTTCGAGAAGCGGCCCCTGCACCGCGATCACTTCTTGAGTGGGAGGCGAGGTCTGCAGTGCGTCGACCCGCAGGCCGTTGAGCTGTTGCACCAGCACCGGAACGTCTTCCACGAAGATCTGGCCAATATCTCGAACCAGAGATGAGTCGCCGTCAAAGTTACGGCGGGCTGATTCTAGATCCAAAATGATCTCGTGGTCGTTTTCCATCACCTGATCGCCGATCGCTGCTGTCAATAAGGGGATTGAAGTACGCCAACTGCTGCCGCATTTCACTCTGAGATCGATTACGGACCCGCATCACTGCGGAGTATTGCACATTCCATCAAGCATTGGACAGTACCGTTTGGACTCTGGTGGTAATCGTCACATCCAGATTGGGCTCTCGATGCTGAGCTTGCTTTTTTTCGACGTAATTCAGCATGCGGTCCATCGCGTACACGCGGTGCGTCACGTAGTCGGCTCCTGCTTCCTTGAGCTGTCGCCGGTGAAGTTCCGAAATACCTTGTTGTCGCCACCAACCGGCGGCAATCCAGCCTTCGTAGCCACAGCGTCTCAGCATGCGGCAAGCCGATTCCAGCCGCGCTCGGCCTTGCCGATCGGCGACAGAGAGGACCACAATTTCCACGTGCTCTGCCACGCATTTTTTAGCCAATTTGAGTGTCAGCGGTTGATGCTCAATCGACAATTCCATCGCCGGTTTAGCGGCGAACAGCACTCGAATCGCTTGCAGTCCGCGATCGTCACCCAGCGAAAAAGCGGTCACTTTGGTAGGTTCCAGCGGGTCGGTTTCCGTCGCAACTTCTTCCACGATACTGGTAACCGCGGTCTGCACTTCGACCGTTGCTGGTTGCTCTGCATGCAGGATCAACCGCTCCGAGAGACGATTGGCTTCCTCCACGAGTTCTTGATACTGCGACTTGCTGATCGCACCGCGGCGAAGCTCGCGGTCTGCGTGGGCGAGCGACGCGAGAATCAGCGACTGCATCGCCACGGCGTGGCCGGATTGTTGTTGGGCGGCCGTGAGCATCGCCACGGATTCGACATTATCTTTGGCCAGAATCCGCTGATAAAACGCCACATGGAGTGGCAGCGGATGCGAATCGCCCAGCAGCAGGTTCAGCCAACCGAAGCAGGGGAAATGCCGGCCGAGCGTTACCAGCATCAGCGTCAGCGGAGTGGCCAGCAGCAGTCCGACCAGTCCCCAGGCCCAGGTCCAGAAGACGATCGCCACGAGCACGGCGATGACGTTCATGCCGACCGAGCGACCAAACAGCCAAGGTTCAACGAAGTTGCCGGTCGTGAACTCGAGCACGCCGTAGAGGGCTGCGACGGCCAGCGGCGGCCACCAACCGTGCTGCGTGGCGATCGACACCGCTAACGGCAGCAGCATCGACAGCGCGGTGCCAACCCAGGGAATGAAACGGAAGAAGAATGCCACGCAGCCCCACAGCGCAACATAGGGGACGCCAATCAAGAACAGGCCGATCGCAAATGCCACTGCAAAGCCGAGGTTCACGGCGACCAAACCCAATAGGTAACGGCTCAGCCGGTACGAGGAATCGCTCAGCAACTGGGTCGTCTGCGACAGCCGGGCTCGGCCAAGGATCGCCAACAAGCGGTTGCGGAGATCGTCGCGTTTGGCCGTCATGAACACGGCGAGCACCAGCGCAAGAGCTGCGGTGCCGAGCGGTTCCAGCATCGGCAATACAACCCAGGGAAGCATGTCTAGCCAAGGCGATCCCTGTTCGCGCTCGACAATCAAATACCGCTCGATAAAGAGCCCGTTGAGAAACCGCGTCTCGACTTTGGCTGTTTCGTCTTCGCTCGCAACGGCGTCGGAGGTTTTGCCGGTCACCTCGTCGAGCGTATTCCAGACCCGGTCGGGCAGAAACGGGACCGCCTGCCGCAGACGCGCCACCTTGGATTCGATCTCTTGCGAATGCGAAGGTAGCTCTGCCGCCAGTTGGCTGACTTGAGTGGCAAAGGCGACTGACAGGGCGATGGCCACCACCAGTACCATACTAACGGTTAAGCCGACCGAGGTGCCACGACCGAGGCCGCGGGCTTCGAGCGCACGGACGATCGGCGTGAGCACAAATGCGAGAATACAAGCGAGTGCAAGGGGCGCCAGTACCGGCTTGCCAATCAGGATGACCGCCACGGTCAAGCAAAAAACGCCCACTCCATAAAAGCATTTTTCAATGGCTGGTCTCGAACGATTCATTCACGTCGCTTTCCAAAATGGTTTGATATTCCGTGGTCGTGCGTCCGTGACACTCAGAATATCAAGGTCGCGACCCACTCAGGCACAGATCAGGTAGGTCGCGCCTGCATTGAGATCTGATGCGCATGATCATATCGCGTGCCAAAACCGCGGCCACGACCAGAATCTGCTTGCTTTGCGCGCAGACGCTGCAAATGATCGCTGTTCGACCATTGCTTCCTTGAAGGCTTAACGATTGGGTGCTCATAGGCCATGGCCGATCAAGAGCCTACCGAGAAGCAGCGGCTGGAGTGTTTGCGCATGCGGCGTCAGCTAGCCGATCCTTGAGTTCGCAGGAATCAAAATCCAAACGATCCTGCCGCCAG
>CALELC010000523.1 GCA_937904535.1 uncultured Planctomycetaceae bacterium | reverse complement strand
ATCGGCGGTGTGATCCTGACCGTTCTGTGGGACCTGCGCCAACGCTTGCCACTTTTCTTCGGCTCGTCCGTCCGTGCGGACACAGTCGACGAAATACCGCCGTTCACCATCGATCGTCTCTTCGACGAGCCCGTGAATGTCGGTATCAAAACCGGGGAATTTTTTGTTGAACATCCGCGCGAATTGCAGGTACTCGACGATCGACTGATTGAATCGCTCGCCGGGGATCAGCAGCGGAATTCCCGGCGGGTAGGGCGTCAACAACACAGCAGTCGCACGCCCAGCCAAATCGTCGATTTCCACACGATCGATCTCACGGTGCGTCATCATCGCGTAAGCATCCGACGGTTTCATCGCCGGTTGCATTGGCGAGAGATACATCTCGGTCGTGACTTTCGCGATATTGTGAGCCTTATAGGTGTCGTGAATCCGCTGGCACAAATCGCGCAAGCCGACTCGTTCATAGATGGGGTATTGCTGACAGAACTCCGGCAGAATCCGCCACATCGGTTGGTTCTTATCGTAGTCGTCCTTGAATTGCTGCAGGGCGCTGAGCAAGGTGTTCCAACGACCTTTGGTGATCCCGATCGTGAACATGATGAAGAACGAGTACAGCCCCGTCTTCT
Source organism: uncultured Planctomycetaceae bacterium (assembly GCA_937904535.1). GTDB lineage: Bacteria > Planctomycetota > Planctomycetia > Pirellulales > Pirellulaceae > UBA6163. Next base: position 8,495 of record CALELC010000523.1, on the reverse strand, counting down.
CCACGATGACTCCGTGTTCGGCGAGATACCGCGTGACGATCGACGCTGGGATCCCGGTCTCGGCAAATTGACCTTTGACGTTCAGGCCCGGCGTGACCACCGTGGCCTTGATCGGGTCGAGCATGTTGAAGCCCGGGGCGATATCCCCAAACCCATGCCAGTTGTCTTCCGGCCGCAGCATCCAGTCTTCACGGCTGCCGCCGCCAGCCTCGATGATTTCCTCGGGGCCCCAGACCTGGAACCACCAGTCGCAACCCCATTCGGCGTCGACTTTCCGCATCGCCCGGCGGAAGTTCAGCGCTTCGGTGATCGATTCTTCGACCAGCGCCGTCCCGCCCGGCGGCTCCATCATCGCCGCTGCGACATCACAAGACGCAATGATCGCGTACTGCGGCGACGTCGAGGTGTGCATCAGGTAGGCTTCGTTGAACAGGTGCCGGTCGAGCTTTTGGGAGCCCGATTCTTGCACGAGAATCTGTGACGCCTGCGAGATCCCAGCCAACAGCTTGTGCGTCGAGTGCGTGGCAAACACCATCGAATGTTTGCAGGGCGGCCGGCCGCTGCCGATCGCGTGCATGTTGCTGTAGAAGTCGTGGAAGGTCGCGTGCGGCAGCCACGCTTCGTCGAAGTGCAGCGTGTCGATGTAACCGTCGAGCATCGACTTGATCGTTTCGACGTTGTAGATGATGCCGTCGTAGGTACTTTGCGTCAGCGTCAGGATTCGCGGCTTGCGATCCGGGTGAGCGGCTTGGGCCTCGCGCGCAAACGGATTGGCGTCGATCTTCTTTTGAATGTTCTCGGGACGGAACTCTTCCAGCGGAATCGGTCCGATCAGACCGAGGTTGTTGCGCGTCGGCGTCAAAAACACCGGCACTGCCCCGGTCATGATGATCGAGTGCAGGATCGATTTGTGACAGTTGCGGTCGACGACCACGATGTCACCCGAGGCGACGGTGGAGTGCCACACCATCTTGTTGGATGTCGACGTCCCGTTGGTCACGAAGAAGCAGTGGTCGGCCTGGAAAATCCGCGCCGCATTGCGTTCCGAGGCGGCCACCGGACCGGTGTGGTCAAGCAACTGCCCGAGTTCTTCGACCGCGTTGCAGACGTCGGCCCGCAACATGTTTTCGCCAAAGAACTGGTGAAACATCTGCCCCACCGGGCTCTTGAGAAAGGCCACGCCGCCGGAGTGGCCGGGACAGTGCCAGGAATACGATCCGTCGCTGGCGTAATGCACCAGAGCGCGGAAAAACGGTGGCGCCAGACTTGCCGTGTACGCCCGCGCTTCACGCAAGATGTGCCGAGCGACAAACTCCGGCGTGTCCTCGAACATGTGAATGAAGCCGTGCAATTCCCGCAGGATGTCATTGGGAATGTGGCTGCTGGTGCGAGTCTCACCGTACAGGAAGATCGGAATTTCGGCGTTGCGAAAGCGGATCTCCTGGATGAAGTCACGCAGTTTCGCGATCGCAGGCGAATCTTCACCGCCGGTCGAAAACTCTTCATCGTCGATCGACAAGATGAACGCCGATGCCCGGCTTTGCTGCTGGGCGAACTGCGACAGATCGCCATAGCTGGTCGCACCGACCACTTCAGCGCCTTCCCCTTCGATCGCTTCGGCCAGGGCGCGAATTCCCAGACCCGAAGTGTTCTCGCTGCGGAAATCTTCGTCGATGATCAGAATCGGAAAACGGAACTTCATCTTGGGTTCTCAAGGAAAAAAAGCGATCGCGAGAATTCTAGGCATCCTGACCGCTTTTGTCGTCGGCAAGTGCAGACAAAACCGCTGAACCGCAAGCGATATCAACGCTGAGGCAGGCCAAATGGCCCTTTCACCCCAAAAATAAACCAGTTCGACGGGCCTCAAGTGCGCAGACACATCCCGACGGCCGCTGCGGCACGACACATGGGATGTAAACCGCTACGGGGCCGCCGACGCTCTACGGCGTCAGCAGCGTGCGATAGACGAGCGCCGCAACCACACAACCAGCGATTGGCCCGAGCACAGGGACCCAAGCGTAGCCCCAGTCGCTGTCGCGTTTGCCGTGGATCGGCAGCAAGAAGTGCACAATCCGCGGGCCGAGGTCGCGGACCGGGTTGATCGCGTAGCCGGTCGTGCCGCCGAGCGAAAGACCGATCGCAAAGACCAGCAAACCCACCGGCAGTGCACCCAACGCTCCCAGCCCCAGGGCGCCGGGCTGCGCCGCTGTTTCATCGCCGATGGAGATGCTCGGCGCGACCATCAGAAAGATCGGCAAAATCAACGTGAACGTTCCGACGGCCTCACAAAAGAACGCTTGCGGCAGGTTGCGAATCTCTGGGCCGGTGGCAAAACAGGCGAGTTTGGCGTCAGCATCGTCGGTGGCTCGGAAGTGCTCCCGGTAAAACAGGTAAACCAACAGCCCGCCGATCATCGCTCCGAGAAACTGCGCGACGATGTAGCTCGCGGCGTCGCCGAGCGACTGTTTGCCCGCAACGGCCATCGCAATCGAAACCGCTGGATTCAAATGGGCATCGCTTGACTCCGCCGAACAGAACACGCCGATATACACTGCCAGTCCCCAGCCAGCTGCGATGGTCAACCAACCGGCGTTATTGCCTTTCGTTTGCCGCAGGAGCACGTTGGCAACAACCCCGTTGCCAAATAGGACCAGCAGTGCAGTACCGAGAAACTCTGCCACAAGAGGATGCATCGCGTGAACTCGTCTTCAAGAGGTGGGACAGCGGGAGAAGCAGGATCAGCTCGGATGGGTTAGCCCGAGGATGTGAGCGATATCGTAATGCTGCGCGACCGCTTGGAAACTAGCCACCTGCTGCTGCTGCCACTGGGCATCGTGCCCGAGTTCCTCTGCCAGCAATGCGGCGACCTGCGGGGCCACTGCCAGCGCGCGACGCACATCCAAAAACAGCCATCGCGTTCGCCGCGCCAACACGTCTTCCACGGTCCGGGCCATCTCGTGACGAGCTGCCCAGATCACCTCCACCGCGCGGATCTCCGGAAGCGCCGCCAGCGGCTCACCCAGCCGCGGATCTTGCTGCACCCAGGCTGCTTGCTTGGCTTCGTCGGGCGACGCGAATTGCCCCGCGGCAGGTGATTCGGACGTCTGCGCTCCGTTGCGGTCCGGCTGCGAGCCGGCTGCTCCGGACCCTCCGTTGCTACCGCCGTACAGCGGTAAGGTCTGCGTGCGGCAAGGCTGGGCCTGCAAGTTGGCCGACTCGATCGCCCGGTCGAGGCAGTCCTCCGCCATTTTCCGCACCGTCGTCCATTTGCCGCCGCGAATCGTCACCAGCCCCGCCGCGGAAACGCTGATGCTGTGGTCACGTGAGAGCGACGCCGTGCGAGCGCTCCGATCGTTCTTCACCAGAGGCCGCACACCGGTGAACACGCTCAGCACATCTTCAGGCTGCGGTGCCCGCGTCAGGTACTGGGCGGCAGTTTGCAGCAGGAAATCAATTTCTTGCCGCTGAGGCGTCGGTTCGACCACGGCGGCGGGAATCGGCGTATCGGTGGTTCCCACAACCACGTGGTTGTGCCAGGGAATCATGAACAGCACCCGCCCGTCCGAAGTTCGCGGGACGATCAGCGCGATCTCACCGGGATAGAACTCCCGCGGCAACACCACGTGCACGCCTTGACTCGCCGCCAATTTCGCTTCGCTTTGCGGATCATCGAGCCGCAGGATTTCGTCCGAAAACGGCCCGCCCGCGTTGATCACGCAGCGGGCAGCTGTCGAAAACGTCGTGGATGTCTCAAGATCGATGAGCTGGACACCGCAGATCCGACCCTGAGCGTCTTTCTCGAGGCCAGTGGCGGCGACGTAGTTAAGGAGACAGCCGCCATGAGCCACCGCGGTCCGCGCCATGTGGATCAGCAACCGGCAATCATCGAACTGACCATCGTGATAGATCACGCCGCCGCGGTGCATCTCGGGACGGACCGTAGGAACACGCTTGGCAGCTTCGGCGGTTGAGACGGTGTGGGAACGGCCAAATCCGCTCCGGCCGGCCAAGAAATCATAGAGTTTCAGGCCTGCCCAAAAATAGGTTCGCTGCCAACGGCTGGCGCAGGGAATAAAGAACGGCAAGTCATGAACCAACAGCGGCGCGTTGTTGCGTAACCGTGTTCGCTCCTGCAGGGCATCGCGGACAAGGGTCAGGTTCCCCTGCTCCAGATACCGCACGCCGCCGTGAATCAACTTCGTGCTGCGGCTAGATGTGCCTTTGCCAAAGTCCGAGCGTTCGACCATCAGCACATCGAGCCCACGTGAGGCAGCGTCCAAAGCGATCGCCACGCCCGTAGCTCCGCCGCCGATCACGACGATGTCCCACGCCGACTTCCGCGCACGGATCCGCTGCAGCGATTCTTCCCGTTTCATCGGTCACTCGGATGCAATTTCAGGGCTAAGGGAACGGCTCATTCCGAGTCTACCCAATTGCGCGATCGCCGGAGTGCTTCACTCCACCTTCCGCGGCGACTATCGACTTCGTCTTGAGACATTTGCGGCGTGAACACGCGTTCGGATTTCCAGATCGCTTCAATCTGTTCAATGTCGTCCCAAAACCCGACCGCCAGGCCCGCCAGATAAGCAGCCCCCAGTGCCGTGGTCTCGACGATCTCCGGACGCACCACCGGCACACCGAGGATGTCGGCCTGGAATTGCATCAGCAGGTTGTTATTCGCAGCCCCGCCATCGACTCGCAGTTCGGTAATCGGGATTTCCGCATCGCGTTTCATTGCATCCAAGACGTCGGCAACCTGGAACGCGATGCCCTCCAATGCCGCGCGGGCCAGATGCGCCGCAGTGGTGCCGCGAGTGATGCCGACCAGTGTGCCCCGAGCGTAAGAGTCCCAGTGCGGGGCACCGAGGCCGGCAAACGCGGGCACCAAATAGAGTCCGTCGCTGTCGGTGACACTTGCCGCGAGCGCCTCGACCTCACTCGATGATCGGATGATACCCAGTCCGTCGCGCAGCCACTGGACCGCTGCGCCGGCGATGAACACGCTGCCTTCGAGGGCATACTGCCGCTGGTCCGCTGGCGTGCAGGCGACCGTGGTCAACAAGCGATGCTGGCTGGTGCGGCGTTGGGCGCCGATGTTCATCAGCGCGAAGCAACCGGTGCCGTAGGTGTTCTTCGCCCGGCCATTGCTTGTGCAGTTCTGGCCAAACAATGCGGCTTGTTGGTCGCCTGCGGCCCCTGCGACTTTGATGGGGGCACCGAGCAGGTCCGGCACCGTTTCGCCGTAGACGTTGCTCGACGGTAAAATCTCCGGCAGCAAGCCCCGCGGGATATCGAGGGCTCCCAACAACTCGTCGTCCCACTGGCAGCTCTCGATGTCCATCAACATCGTGCGCGAGGCGTTCGTGACGTCGGTGGCGTGAATCCGGCCACCGGTCAAATTCCAAATCAGCCAGCTATCGACCGTTCCAAAGGCCAGCTCACCCTTGTCAGCTCGCTGCCGCGCTCCGGGGACGTTTTCTAACATCCAGCGGATCTTCGTGGCGCAGAAATAGGCATCGATCAGCAGGCCCGATTTCCGCTGAACGAGTTCCTCATGCCCGGCCGCACGCAGCGCGTCGCAATCGGCCGCCGTACGACGGTCTTGCCAGACGATTGCCGGATAGATCGGTTCGCCGGTTTTTCGGTCCCAAATGAGCGTCGTTTCGCGTTGATTGGTGATGCCGATGGCAGCGACATCCTGAGCGGTTAAACCGCAGTCGCGGAGCACTTGGCGAGCAACCTCCAACTGCGTTTGCCAGATCTCATTGCCGTCATGTTCCACCCAACCCGGACGCGGATAGTGCTGAGTGAACTCGCGCTGAGCAACCCCGAGCATGGCGCCGGCGGCATCAAATACGATCGCTCGCGAGCTCGTGGTCCCTTGGTCAAATGCAAGAATAACAGCCATTGGCAGCGCCCCGCAGTTTGGCGATCGACAGAGAGGATGAGGGGAGAAGCAGAGGAGAAACGAACGAGGCCATGGCAATCATCCATGGCCTCGTTGCAAAGTCGAGTGCTGTAGCGCCGCGTCGGGCGCGCGGCAATTACTCGGCGGGGACTTCGGTCACAGCGGGGGTTTCAGCCTCGCCGGTCACGTTCGAGTCGGGAAGTTCGCCCGTGGCAGTGGTGTTCGAAAGGCTGTCGCTGGTTGCAGGCGCTTCTTCGCCCAGATCGACGTCCATTTCGGTCGAGGTGTTGACGTCGTCGGTCTGCGGCTGGCATCCAACCGAAACAGCGAACAAGCAAGCAGCAGCAAACAAACGGAAGGTCGTGCGCATAGTTTTGAAGTCTCTTTTCATCAAGGAAAATTGGAGTCGCGACACCCTCCATGATAAGGGAGCCAGCGCGGGTTTCAATCGGTCAACGCCGTCGCGGTACCTGCCGGAGCGAAAATTGCCGAGCCGCGGAATCTCCAATCCGCAACTCCCGAATCTTTCTCCTGACCGTCAACGATGACCTGCATTTACCACTCAATCAGTCCCGTCGCCCAATTAGCCTGCTCGCTAAGCCCCCTGAAGGCCGAAGCTGGGAAAACTCGAACGGCGAGTGATTTCACATTGCAGGAATGATGCTATGGTCCGCACCCGGTTACTTCACATCGCGTTAGCCGCAATTCCCGCGCTGGCTACCCTTTCGCTGGGTGACCGGCAGGCCTCCGCACAGCCACCGGCTCCTGGAGAGGCCTACGTCGATGAGTTCGGCGAGTTCCGCTTCCACGACGACTCCATTTCGAGTAGCCAGTCGGCGCGACGCGCGGCCGCTGCTGCCGCTGCGGCGGCCCGACGCGATCGCGCCCGCTACGAAGCACAGCAGCGGGCGCTGAGAGCAGACATGAATGCTTGGCTCGGGATCTCACCGCTTCGCCCCAACTGGCCGAGCACCCCGATGACCCACAGCTACTACAAGCCGCAGCGGATCATTTATGTGCCCGTGATGGACTGACGCGGTCTCACCACGCCGCAAACGTCGCTCGCGCCGCATCGACCGTCTGCTCGATGTGTTCGGCGGTGTGAGTGCGGCTGAAGAAGAGGGCTTCGAACTGACTGCACGGCATGTAAATGCCGTGGGCGATCATGTCCCAGAAGTACCGTGCGAACCGCTGACGATCGCTGCGATCCGCGTCATCCCAGTTCTGCACCGGGCGGTCATTGAAGAACAGCGTCATCATGCTGCCCACGCGCTGCAGTTGGTGTGCGATGCCGGCCTCTCGCGCGGCTGCCGCAAGCCCGTCGCCCAGCCGCTTGCCGAGTGACTCGAGGTATTCGTAGGGTGGGTCGCTGGCCAGCAGACGCAACGTCGCATTGCCGGCTGCAACCGCCACGGGGTTACCGCTGAGCGTGCCCGCTTGAAAGATTTTGCCCGCTGGCAGCACGTGCCGCATGATCTCTTCGCGGCCACCGTACGCAGCCAGCGGCATCCCACCGCCAACGATCTTGCCGAGCGTGGTCATGTCGGGTGTGATTCCAAAGCGCTCTTGCGCCCCGCCCATTGCCAAACGGAAGCCGGTCATCACTTCGTCAAAGATCAGAATGGCGCCGTCTCGCTGCGTGAGTGAACGCAGTTCATTGAGAAAATCGGCGGATGGAATCACGCAACCCATGTTCCCCACCACCGGCTCGAGAATCACTGCCGCGATCTGGCCGCTGTAACGTTCGAACGCCGCGACCAAAGCCGGGATATCGTTGTAGGGAATCACGACCGTGTCACCGCCGGCACCCGCGGTCACGCCGGGCGAATCCGGGACACCCAGCGTTGCGGCGCTGCTGCCAGCGGAAACGAGCAGTGCGTCGACATGCCCATGGTAGTTGCCGGCGAACTTGATCACCTTGTCGCGGCCGGTGACGCCGCGGGCAACCCGCAGCGCACTCATCGTCGCTTCGGTCCCGCTATTGACGAGCCGTACCCGCTCGATGCTCGGCACTGCGGCGATGATCCGTTCGGCCAATTCGCTTTCCGCTTCGGTCGGCGCGCCGTAGCTGGTCCCTCGCTCGACCGCCCGCGTAATCGCCTCGACGACTTCAGGATGCGCGTGCCCCAGGATCATCGGTCCCCACGAACCGATGTAATCGAGGTACCGGCGACCGTCGATGTCTTGCAACCACGGCCCTTCGGCTCGTTCAATGAACAAAGGCGATCCGCCGACACCCCCGAAGGCTCGCGCCGGACTGTTGACTCCTCCTGGAATCAATTGGCAGGCACGCTCGAAAGCGGCCAAGCTGCGCGGGCCGATGGATGGGTGATGGGCAGGCGAAGTCGACATGGAGGTGCACACACGGTGGAAAGGGAGTGGGGATTTCGGACACGCAGCAAGTGCGTGCTGCCGGATCTATTGGTCGTCTTGTTTTGGCTTGGTTGCCCGGCGGCGCAAACCCGATAGCGGCGGTGTTTGCAGCGCCTTGGGGCGAATGTCCGAAGGCCGCTTGCGGGCTACCGGTACCGGCTTGTTGGTGGTCCGCGCCGGTGTGGGCGGACTAGTGCTCGGCTGCGCTGGGGCG
>CALELC010000522.1 GCA_937904535.1 uncultured Planctomycetaceae bacterium | reverse complement strand
CCGTTCCAGGATCTGCTGCAGGCGATGGCCGGTCTTCTTGACCCGGTTGATCGTCTCCCCGACGTGGACGGGCAGGCGGATGGTGCGGCTCTGATCCGAGATGGCGCGGGTGATCGCCTGGCGAATCCACCATGTGGCATAAGTGCTGAACTTAAATCCCCGGCGGTACTCATACTTGTCAACTGCCCGCATCAGGCCGGTGTTGCCTTCTTGGATCAGGTCTAAGAATGACAAGCCGCGGTTCCGGTACTTCTTAGCGATCGATACAACCAACCGCAGGTTGCCGCTACAAAGTTGGCGTTTGACACTCTCATACATATCGAAGTGGCGACGCGCCTTGGTGACCCGGTTGTGCAGGCTGGTCGGGCTTTCCTGGGTCACTAACATCAGTTCGCGCAGTTCTTGCCGCAGGTCGGACGCTTCGTCGCGGCTGGCGGGGTCCGCACCGAGTTGCGACAGTCGCTCGCGGATGAAGTTCATCCGCCGCGAGATCTTTTCCAATTGCGCCAACAGCGGTGTCACCCGGCGGCTGCGCAGCGACAGCTCTTCGACCAATTGCAACGCCTTGCGACGACGGCGGAGGAACCGCTTGCGGACTTCGGCGCGCAGCCGCGGCGAAACGCTGCGGCGAACCAGCAGCTCGAAGTCGTGCTTGTTTTGCTCGAGCATGTAGTCCAGCGAGCGGAGATTGTGCGGCATCCGGCCGGAAATCTGCTCTTTGGTTAGCCGCTCGGTCAGCGACACCTTGATCGTGCGGTCAAACGGCAACTCGCCGCGATGCACCTGGTGAAGCGTGTCGACGGTGGCACGCATCGCATAATCGTTTTCCAGCAGCGCTCGGCGGAACTGGCGGCGAGTGATTTCAATTTTCTTAGCTAAGGAGATTTCTTCTTCGCGGCTGAGCAAGGGAATCTCGGCCATCTGGCTGAGGTACATCCGGATCGGATCATCGCTGGCTTTGCTCAACTCACTCGAGGAGATCATGGCCAGTTCGCCGGACTCGTCGTGCTCATCGTCATGATGGCCGGCAAGCGAGTCGACATCGGCGACATCGTTGCGACGCGCGGCACTGGCAGAGGCACGCGGACGAGCTTCACGGCTGCGTGCTGGCTTGGCCGCCGCTTGGGTCGTAGCCGGCGAAGCTTCGACCAATTCGATTCCCCGAGCTTCGATCGCCAGCAGCAGCGAATCGAGCTTTTCAGGGCTGACATCCTCGTCAGGCAGATACGCGTTGACGGCATCAAACGTCAAATATCCAGTCGCGCGACCTTGGGCGATCAGTTGATCAAGCTCTTTGTCCAGTAATTGCATGGCAAACCTCCTGTTTGTCGTCTGTCCGAAGCGGTGGGATCGTTCCAGACAAACCTTGAATTGCGGGTAAGGGAGCGGCCGCGTCCGGCGATCTTCGCCAGCGGCCTAATTTTCAATGGGCTGTTTTCGTATGGCCGGAGTTCTGGGTCACCGACCACTGGGCTACGAAACGGGCTCATGCGGGGCAGGGCATGCCCCTAAAATACTGAGGCTACAAGCCGAGATCAGGCTCCTGTTGGTTAAAAGGATGCACTGTTGAACCATTCATATCCTTATAAGAGGCAAGATTCATTTGGGACGAATCCCCATCTGCAAACGCTGAGCAGCGATGATATCGCTTAGCAACTCCGCAGCGCTCTCGTCATCGCTGCAGGCGGCTTCGAGCTGCGCCAGTTGCCGCTGCGTCTCAGCGGTAGCTTGACTGCGGCGATAACGCTGCAGCACTTCCGCCAACCGCTGCTGGCAGGGCTGAGTGATGAACTCTGCCCGTTGATTGATCGCTTCATCGAGGCCGACGATGATGCTTTTCAGCTGTTCGTTCTCGACACTCAGCAGCACGGTCGCAAGGTCGAGCTCGCGGCCGTGCAGCTCCAGGTCCTGATAAACCTGCATCAGCATCCGCGAGCTGTCCGACAGCAGCCACGCCGGGTCGACCATCTCGATGATCTGGGCGGCTGCCTCTGGATACTCGATCATGATTTCGAACAGCTCACGATCGATCCCGCTGATCGGCTGCAACTTGGCGGCCGGCGGACGCTGTTCCACCCGCTCGGGCTCGCGGCTGGCTGGCAGCGCCGGGCGGCGGGGTTGATTGTTGAGCCGTTGCACAAGCTGATTGCGAAGCTGCTCGGTCGGAATCGCAAAGGTGCGTGACAGCCGCACGAGCATTTGCGACGTGCGAAGCGCGTCGGGATCGCCACCGCGAGCCAGGACCGCCAGCATCTTTTCGATCGCCGCCGTGGCGCGGTGCGTGTCGCGAGTGAGGTCGACGCCATCGATCAGCGTGGCGAGTTTGTGATCGAGCGCATCCGGCGCTTCTGCGGCAAGTTTTTCGAATGCTTCGCGGCCGAACTGGCCGATGTAATCTGCAGGGTCGGCGCCGCCGGGCAGGGTGATGATTCGCAAGTCAACCTTGGCGCCAACGAACAGTTCCAGTACCGAGTCAGCTCGTCGGCGACCGGCTTCATCACCGTCCAGCACCAGGATTACGCGATCAACGAACCGCTGCAGAATCTCGATGTGACGCTCACCCAGGGCGGTTCCGAGCACGGCGACGACCGGCTCGATGCCGGCTTGCCGAGCGGCGATCACGTCGGTGTAGCCTTCCATCACCAGCACTTGGCCGCTGCGCTGCATTGCGGTCCGCGCCAGGTTCATACCGTAGAGTTGCCGCGACTTGCTGAACAGTCGCGTCTCCGGCCCGTTGATGTATTTGGCTCCCGAGGATTCGGAGTCGGTTCCGGGAATGACTCGGCCACCGAGCGAAATCGGGCGATCCTGCAGATCGATGATCGGGAACATCAAGCGACCGCGGAACAGGTCGTAAAACCCTTTGCCGCCTTGGCGTGCCACCGCCAAGCCAGCGGCATGCAGCACCTCCGCGCTGATTCCCGCCCGGCGGGCTTCGTCCAGCAGCCACGACCAACCGCTGGGTGCCAAGCCGATTTGAAACAGCCGGCGACTCTCCGGGCTGATGCCGCGTTCATCGAGATATTGCCGCGCTCGCAGCGTTTCGGGCGTGTTCTCGTTTTCCAGATATTCGACGTAAGCCGTGGCTGCAAACTTCATTGCCGCCAGCAGCGTCGCCTTGTCTTCGGGACTGCCAGGGGCCGCTTTCTTGCCGCCCGCGGTGCGGTATTCAATCCCGGCTTTGTCGGCCAGTAAGCGAAGTGCGGTGCCGAAGTCGACACCGTCGCGGCGCATCACAAAGCTAAAGACATCGCCGCCGATATCGCAGACCCAACACTTCCAGGTCTGCCGTTGTGGGTTGATTTGCAGCGATGGTCGGCGGTCATCGTGCCAGGGGCAACGCGCAACAAAACCACGCCCCTGTGGGGTGAGTTCAAGGTGGCTGCTCATCACGTCGACTAGGTCGATCGCCATTCGCACCCGCTCTTTTAGGTCGAAGTCCGTCAAAGGGGACACCGACAAACTCCTCGCTGGGGGCTCTGTCTGTCGCCCAATCATCGCACACGCGACGACCCGCTGGCCGATCGGTCGATCCGTCATCGATGACAGACAATTTTCGATCAGCACTCGCATCCTTGCAGCGGATCAGATGACTGAGTCCACCACGAGCGAACCGAGGAGTTTCCCTATCCGACCGGTTCGCGTCAACATCATTTTCGCTGATCGCGAAAACGAATCCAATCGCCCGCTTGGCAGGCCCCGGGACCCTCGCAAACCGTTTAACCGCCGCTGCTTAGGCCAGGTCGCGATCTTCGAACATCAGCAGCGCCAACATCAAAATCATCACGGCAAAGCAAGCTAAATAATTAAAAGCTCCGGCCAAATAGATCGGCGGAATCGGATTGCCTGCATCGACCGCGGACTGCACGTTGAACGTGTTGAGGTTGGGAATGATGACGGCGATCAATTTGCCCACGAAGCCGACGAGTTCGTTCTCACCGGCCGTCGAGCGCACCAGTGGCGCCGTCAGGTTGCCGATCACGTACACCACGAAGCAGACGACAAAGTTCGCCAACAGCGGCAGTCGTGTTGCCAGTGCCACGGCGATCGCGCCGATCGCCATCGTCTCCATGAAGTACAGCGAGAGCGCCGGCAACGAGGTAACGATTTCCTCGTGCCCGACATGCCAGGTCGGCACGGTTTCCGAGTTTTCCCGCGCGTCGTAAATCGGCTTATAACCGAGGACCACAAAGAACACCGCGCTGAGGATCGTGAACAACACCAGCACCGTCAGCATGATGCCGACGTACTTGCCCAACAAGAACGACGCTCGGCTGATCGGCTTGCTGAGCACCGTCAGCGCTGTACGACCTTCAATTTCATCGCTCACGCTCGTCCCTGCTGACCACACGGCCTGCAGCATCCCCAGCACCATGATCAGCGTCACGCCGCTGTCTTTCATCAGCCGGATGTCTTCACCCAGCGTGTTGAACGGCATAATGCCGAACAACAGGATGCCAAACCCACCGAGCAGCAACAGCAACAGGTACAGCGGCTGCGCCATCTCGCTCTTGGCGGTCGACAGCGCAACGGCGGCCACTCGCGGGGCGGCTTGCCGCAGGGCGATGTAGCTCAGAAACGTCAAGAAGAACGCGATCGCCGTAGTCACGATCGAGGCAGCCTGCGGTACCGCTGGCCGAGTCACGAATGTCATCCGCACGGTGGCCGGATCGACTTCCCGGTTCTGCATGTAGACGCTATCGGGATCCAACGGCAAAGGTGGGGCTTCTCGCTCTTCTCGCAGGTACCGGACCGGTTCACCCGCATCGATTCGGACGGGCGTCATGCGGAACTCAGCCGGGGTCGCCGCGTCGGCGATGATGATCGTTTTGTCGCTGACGACCGTCAATTCCGAAACGTTGAACATCACATAGTCCATCGGCACCTTCTGAAACGGCGCCTCGTCCGGGTTTTCCAGTTCCAGCGGCGCCGGTTCCAAGGTCCGCACCACTTCCTCACTGCCGTCGCCAAACAGGTTGACCTGCCAAATCGAACCGATGATTTCCTTCGGTTCTTCGATCAGCGGCGTCGCTGCCAAACCGATCAGCGAGAAGACCGCGGCCGTTCCGAGCAAGTAGGGAATCACGCCTTCCCGCGCGATCGACAGCAGTTCCGACCGGGTGCGGTGCCAAACACCGTAAACCAGCGAGAATCCCGCGACCACGCCAGCCACGATCAGCGGCAACACCAACATGTGTTGATACTCGCCGGCGCGTGGCAGGTAGAGCACGCACAGCACAGCCGCGATCAGGCCACCTACCACCAGTGACGCGGTCCGACCGGCCTGACGTGAATCAGCTAGTCGACCGAGCGGTGTGAACGACAACCCTGCCAGCACTCCCAGCACGACCACCAATGCCAGCGCGCCCAACAGCAACCCGATCGACAACACCCAAATCGGCGTCAACCAAACGGGCATCCACGTGACCATTTGACCCAGCAGTGCACTGGCGAGGGCGACAGAAGCGACCATTCAACGAGTTCCGAAAAGAATTAAAACGTCGACCTGTTACGGCGGCAGGGAAGGATCGCCTCGGGGCGTTCCGAGGTTGCCGCAGACTCACCGCCGACGCGACCGTCGCGCGGTGATCCGTTTCACTCCACGGCTAAAATAATTACCGCTAGCAAAGATTAACCACTTCCGACTTGTCCGTTACGCTCAACTCAAAAAAACGGTTCGAATATCTGATTTCAACGCGTTTCAAAGCGACGTCGCGGTCGTCGCTCACGGCCACTCGGTGCCGCCGGTCGGCGGATTCTCGGCGGCCGCACGATCAGCGGGAGTTGACGCCACAGCCGATTGGGAGCGTTCGGCAGCGCCCGCCGGGAGCATCAGCCGACTGAGAGCCGCCCGTTCGCGCTCAGGGATCGGCTGCTTTTTCAGCGGCTGGCCGGGGGTCCAGTGACAGCAGACCGCCGTCATCCTGCCTTTGGCCAAGCATTCGGGCGGCATCAAGCCGGCATCGCGCCAGAAGTGAAACGCATAATTGACGCTGGTCACGCCGATCCGCTCGACGATCACGTCAATCCGCAGCAAGTCCTCGAACCGGGCCGCTGAAAGGTATTCGCAGTGGGCTGCGACTCGCGGCCAGGTCAGGTGACCGGCAACATCAGCGGGGCGCATGACCGACAGGCCAAGGTGCCGCAGCGCCGCATGTTCGGCCTCTTCCATCATCGGGAAGAACACCGAGAAATGAACAATTCCCGCAGCGTCGGTGTCTCGAAACTCGACTCGCCGCTGGTGGGAAAAGGTCATGGTGGTCAGAAACAGGTTTCAGACAGCGGCGAATTATTCGCCGACATACGGCATCAGACCCATGAACCGAGCGCGTTTGACAGCTGCGGTAACGGCGTGCTGACTGACAGCCGAGCAACCACTCTTGCGGCGACCGACGATCTTCCCGTGGCGATTGACCAACTTGGTGAGCAACTCGACGTCCTTGTAATCGACGTACATCGGCCGGGGACGGTGGCCATCGACGAAGATCGGGTCTTTGCGCTTGGTTCGTGAACGGACTCGCGATCGCTTCCGAGCGCGGCTCCGATTGGTCATCGGTCGTGGTGCCATGGATACAGTCGGCGGGGGAAGATGGTGGTAATAGATGCGAAATGACGGCAACAAATACCGTCAGCCTCGGAGGGCGGCCTCAAAGTATGACAATCCGCCCGCTCGATGACAAGTCTTCTTGCGCCGGACAATCAGCAGATTGCCGAGCGCGTGCGATGATGGCCTGAATCCCGGCAAAACAGGCGAACGCAGCCGCCGGTTTTCTGCCCACCGCAGCCAACAAGCAATAGTCTGGCTATCCCATCATCGGTTTCGCAAGGGGCAGTCCTGCTAAAGAAAAAGGAGATCCTCCCAGAATCGGCGTCGCCAGCAAGCTCCAACCCGTATCCCAGCAGTCGATCTCACCCAGACCGCTTCCAGATTCCCCAGACCGCTAAAACCGATCGGCGAGGCTGATCGAGATTTTGCCAGAAAAGCAGACGTCGACATCGCAGCCAGCCGTGCGGGGACGCCCATGGAAGTCGCACGCCATCCGGTAGTCCCCCTCCGGTGACCGCAAGTACTGCAGCGGGATCGGCACGTCATCGATCGCGCACCACTGCTCCTCAGGCGTGGTGCTCGGGTCGACGGCGGGTAGGTTGACATTCCACAGCCGACAGTCGCCGGTGGCAGTCGCGGCCGCTAGCCGCTGCAGGATCCCGGCCAGCCACCGTGGCGTGTGATCCCAGGTCGTGGGTACGTCTGGGCGGCGATAATGTGAAATCGCCACGGCAGCCACGCCCCGCAAATGCGCTTCGCGTGCCGCCGCGAACGTGCCGCTGGTGATCAAATCGGTACCCAAATTGGCTCCCGCGTTGATGCCGGCAAGCACCCAGTCAACGTCGGGGCAAATCGTCGTCACCGCCAGACGGACACAATCGGCGGGAGTGCCGCTGGTTGCCCACACCCCGGACTCGACCTCGGTCACCCGCAGCGGCACAGCCGAGGTCACGCCATGGCTGAATTCACTCCGCTGTGAATCCGGGGCCACCGTGTAAAGCCGAGTGATCCGTGATCCGAATGCGGCGAGCACGCTCTGGCGGAGCGCCGCCAAACCTGGCGCGTCGAACCCATCATCATTGGTAAGCAGAACTCGCAAGCGATCGACCTTTCAAGCGGTTTAAAGTTCGTATAACCGCTGGTGCAGCTCAATCAAAACGGCGGCGAGTTGATCGACATCCGCCTCACTCCCTGCCAACACGCGATGATCGATCAAACACAGACGTGCTGCGATCGCTTGGGCCTGCGCGGTTGCCATAATCCGCCCGCGAGACCGCGCCGACGCTCGTGGAATACGAAACGCCTCGCTCGCCGGAACCCCCGATGCCTGAGCGGCGGCGACGAGCATCTCGATCGGACCGCCCGCTGCTGTGTCCCCGGGCTGCGAGTTGGCGGCCGGCGCCTGAGCAACGAGGATGGGCAGCTTATAAAACACCGGCTGGTGCTGCGAATCGATCAACACCGGCCACTGCCAGCAGGGCGTCTGCTGACGACAGGCGGCCTGCAGACGCAGCCAACGGGCCCGCTGGCGCACGGCGAAGTCGCCCAGCGCTCGCCACTGTGGCCAGAGCGCTGCGGCCTGCAAGGGGCTCAGCGGGTAAGCGTCGCTCGGACGATCGCTGTGCGCCGCCAACCGCTGAGCGATGCGGTCATCATCTGTGGTAACGGCACCGCCGCAGCCAGCGGTCAGCGGTTTAGAGCCGCCGAAACTCCAGGCGGCGACATGCCCAAAACTGCCCAGCGGCTGACCGTCCCAACGGCCTCCCGGCATTTGGCAGACGTCTTCGACCAGCATCCAGCCGCGGCGGTCACAGATCTCTCGCAGCGCGGCCACCGCAGCGATTTCGCCGTACAAGTGCGAAGCGATTACCGCGATAGTCCGCGGCGTTCCGGCTGCCACCACTGCCTCCAGATCGATCGTCCAGCCACCGGGCAGGCTGTCGACCAGCACCGGTTCGGCCCCCAGCAAGCGCACCGCACGAACATTGCCGGGATAGTCCAGGGCAGGGCAGATCACTTCCTGCGGCCCCACCGCGGCTTGACGCTGCGCGCCCACTTGCCGCAACGGCATACCGACACCGCAGCCACGCAAGGCGAGTTCGACCGCTGCAGAACCGCTGCAGACCAATCTCACATGGCGCACACCGATCGTCTCAGCCATGGCATCCCGCAGCCGCTGCACGGCTGCAGATTGATACTTCGCCCACTCACCGCTGGCGACCAATTCCAGCAATTCCTGGGTCACCTCCGGCATCGGCGGTGGCCAACTGGGGCAGTCGAACATTGTGTACGGCCGAAACATGAGGCCCCTCGGCCGATTAGGCCTCCGGCAACGGACGCCCCTTGGTTTCCGGCAGGAACCACAGCGCGATCAGGCCGACCAGGAAAATGACACTCATATAACTGCAAGCGTCCCGGAAAGCGTCGAGCTTCTCGCTCGGCGTCGTCGCCCCCGCGGCAAACAGCGCCTGGAGGTTGCCGAGAATGAAGGGGCCGCTGGCGGCAACAAAGCGGCCAACGTTGTAGCAGAAACTGGTTCCCGTGCTCCGCAGATGCAGCGGAAACAACTCCGGCAAATAAATCGCAAAACCTGCGAACAAGCCCAACTGGCAAGCGCCCATGAAAAAGCTCATCCAGATGTCATGGACCCCATTGAACAGTTGGAAGTAGGCAATCGTGGTCGCGGTAGCAGCCATGAAGCCCAAGGCAAAAGCCGGCTTGCGTCCAATCCGCTGAGCGAGCATGGTGAAGGCGATCATCCCGCAGAACGAGCCGGCGTTCTGGACGATCATGTTCATCCCTTTCCAGTATCCGGCACGCCCGCCGATCTCTTCTTCCGGAACCCCGGCTTCACGCAGCGACTGCGTGATCACACCACCGACCAATTCGGGGCTGAAAAAGCCGATCCCCCACAGGCCGATCACGCCCGCCACGCACAGCAACATGCCGAACAGTGCCGGGGTGCGCCAACGCGGCTCCCCGAGCATCGCCGCGTAAGAACCAAACCGCACTCCGGTCGCGCGGCCACTCTCGCGTGCCTGAACCCACTTCTCCGGTTCTTTCAGCCGGATCTGAATGAACACGCACAGAAACGCCGGGAGTGCGCCGACGAGAAACATGATCTTCCACATGTTGCCGTCAGCGATCGTGCCATTTGAAGCCAGATTGCCAAGCACCATCGCGATCACCCCGGCCGTGATGTTGCCAACGGCCGAGAGCGCCTGCAGCATGCCAAGCGCTCCGGTACGGGCACCGTCCGGGACGCTGTCCGCGACGAGTGCCACCGCCAGTCCAAAGACCCCGCCGACACCGAGTCCGGTCAAGAAGCGGTAGATGGCGAAGTCGAGCCAGCCTTGCGAAAACGCGGACAGCCCGGTGCAGACGCTGTAGATCAGCACCGTCAACGTCAGCGTGCGGGCGCGGCCGATATTGTCGCCCACGGCACCGAAGATCAGTCCGCCGGTCGCCCAGCCCAACACGAAGATGCTCGTCGCGTAACCGGCGTAGGTCTTCACAACCGTGACATCCGTGCCGGTGCCGAGCAGGTGGGTCAGCGCGCTCTCGCGTGCCAGCAAGAACAACTGCTGGTCGAGACAGTCAAATAGCCAAGCCAGCGAGGCCACGATGAACACGAACCAGTGGTAGCGATTGAGTTGTTTCCACCAGGCAAGCTGAGGTTGAGCCGTCGACATGGAGCAGGCGCCAGGGGTGAGCGGAAGGAAAGGGGCCGTGCAGAGGCGGGAGGTTCGATAGCAGAAGCGAGACTTTAACCCATTTCGGCCAGCGACGAGTAGCCGGATTGGCCAGCTGCCCGAAAATCGGTGGCCCACCTGCTGGGCCAGCCGCTAACCATCCGCCACAACCCTTGCTCCGAGCAGTGCTTGCAGCGTCCGCTGCGAGCCATGGCCGCGACCGCGTCAGCGCCGCAGAGCGAGTCCGAGCGTCGCTGGGAATCGGGATTTTCCGGGGCGGCTCGGCCCCGAGTGCTCACGGCTGGGCTTGTGACGTTTTTTTTGAAGCCATATTATGCCGCATCCCATCCGACTGGTCCGCGGCCGGTTTCCCATCGATTCATTTTCTTCAAACGTTCGTCACCCATGCCCTCGCCGTCACATTTTGTCAGCAAATTACTGGGGCATAGCGAACCGCTGGCGGTGTTGCTGGCTCAGGGCGGCGATGCGGATGCTCCTCCGCGATCGTTTTTGCAAGAGGTCCTCAGCAGCCCATTCTTGCTGCTCGGCAGCTTGATGGCGCTGTTTTATTTCATCGTGCTGTTGCCCGAGAAGCGCCGCAAAGCTGCCGAAGCGCAGAAGCTCGCCGGGATTCAAAAGAACGATCGGATCGTCACGATCGGCGGGATCCACGGCATCGTCTCTGCGGTCGGTGAGGGCGATACGATCACCATCCGCTTGGATGAGAGCGGAAATACCAAGATGAAGATCGACCGCAAGGCGGTTGCGCGAATCCTCAGCGAAAAAGCTCCCGCCGACTGACGCAGCGGGCGTTCCTAGGTGGTCGCAAAGGTCGCCCGAGCGGCCGATGCCACCATGACTTCCTCAGCCTTCACTCACCGACCTCCTCCACCTAACTTTCATCCTTCCGATCAAGACCATGGATTGTCTGAACCTCCCGTTGGCCCCGGCCGCACTTTCGCTGCTGGCCCAGGTCTCCCAGGATGCAACGCCCGCGCCGCCGGCAGATGGCATCTCCACGGTCCAGTACACCGCGCTGTTGATCACTGCCGTTGTGCTGATCGCTCCGTTCCTGCTGGCCAAGCCGATCGCCCGCGCGCTGCGCGTGCCCGACTACTCGACGCGGATCGCGTTCATTCTGCTAGCGCTGCTGGCCTCAGCCACGGTGATCGCCTTCGGTGAATTGAGCTGGGGCGTCGACCTTCGCGGCGGCACGATCCTGGTTTACGAAATCGATCCTTCGGTGGGGCGAAATGTCGATGGCGACGAAGTCGGTAGCAACCGCATCGCCAGCAGTGCCTTGATTCCTTCGCTGATCAAGCGAATCAACCCGGCCGGCACGCAGGAAATCGCCATTCGGCCGTACGGCGAAAATCAGATCGAAATCATCATCCCTGAGGTCGATCAGCGCGAAGTCAATCGCATCAAGGGCTTGATCAGCCAAGCCGGGATTCTGCGGTTTGCGATTCTCGCCAACCGCCGCGACCATCAGCGGCTGATCGAAATTGCCCGTGCCCAGGCCTCGGAAGGTTCGCAGCAAGCACGGCGGGCACGGACCGTTTACGACATCGATGGCCACACACCGCTCGGTTTCTGGGCCCTGGTCGACCGTGAAGTCAAGGCCAATGCCAATGGCATTCGCCCGCTGCGGGTTGACGTTTCGCAGTCCATCGTTCGCAATCCCAGCGACGGCCGAATCATCGATGTGCCAGCCCAAGTGGTCGGCCCCGAAGCGATGGCTCAGTGGATGGAAACTGAAGGCATCCCCAACATTCAAGTGTTGATGTCGATCGACGCTCAACTGGACGTGACCGGGGAAGACCTGGCCTTTGCCAGCAGCGGATTCGATACCACCGGCGGTCCCGCGGTTCGCTTTAAGTTGACCGACAGTGGTTCAGGACGCTTCTTGGCGTTGACCACCAACAACGCTCCCGATGGCCAACACCGCCGCCAGCTCGGGATTGTGCTCGACGACATGCTGCTCTCCGCTCCGGCAATTCAGTCACCGATCTCGGGCGATGGGCAAATCACCGGTAACTTCACCCGCGAAGAAGTCGAAGAGTTGGTTCGGATTCTCGAAGCCGGTCAATTGCCTGCGGCGCTGACGAAGTCCCCGATCGCGGAGAATCAGATCGACGCCACCCTCGGCTCCGATACGATCCGCAAAGGCTTGATCGCCATGGGCACCTCGCTGGCGCTCGTGCTGCTGTTCATGTTGTTCTACTACCGGTTCAGCGGAGTGATCGCCTGTTTGGCGCTTGTGCTCAACGTGATGTTGATTGTTGCCGTGATGATCATCATCAATCAGCCGCTGACGTTGCCAGGCCTGGCTGGTTTGGTGCTGACCGTCGGTATGTCGGTCGACGCCAACGTGTTGATCTTCGAGCGAATTCGCGAAGAAGTGGAAAAGGGATCGGCGTCGCGGATGGCGATTCGCAACGGCTTCGCCCGGGCGACGACCACCATCATCGACTCCAACTTGACCACGTTGATCACCGGGATCGTGTTGTATGCGATCGGCACCGATCAGATCCGTGGCTTTGCTGTGACGTTGATCCTCGGCATCCTGTTCAGCATGTTCACCGCGATCTACATGTCGCGAACCTTGTTTGATGTTGCCGAGCGCAAGGGCTTCCTGTCGCTGTCGATGAGCAACCTGATCAACATGGTACGGATGCGCATGGCCGGCCCTCGCGGGTTTGACTTCGTGCGGGTGAGCCCTGCAGCTCTGGTTCTGTCGGCCGTCTTAATGGTTGTGGGTGTCGTGGCGATGTTCGCTCGTGGTAGCAGCATCTTCGACATCGATTTCTCCGGCGGCTCGTCGGTGACCTTCCGAGTTCAGGACGCCACGTCGACCGACACCGTCCGATCGATTGTGGCTCAGAGTCTGGCACAGCACGAAGGCGGACCAGGCGAGTTCACCGTCAATAACGTCAGCATGGAATCCGCTCCCGAGCGCACGATTTTCAAAGTTGACTCTTCGATCGAAAGCGTCGAAGAGTTGAAGGACCTGATCCGTAAAGGCTTTACTGCGGATGGATCGGTCAACTTGGTGACTTATGAAATTGAGGTGGTTCCGGCCGAATCATCCGAAACTTCGCAGAGTTCGCTCACCTCGTCGGCGACGACCTTGGTGATGCTCCGTGCTCAGGACGAAGCCGAAGCTCCGGCAGCAGACGAGCCGGCCGATGCGGAACCCGCACCCGCGGAAGCCGCAGCACCTGAAGCACCCGCCGCCGAGCAACCGGCTGCAACCGACAGTGAGGCTTCCGCCCCCGCAGCCAGCGGCGTGCTGAGCCGTTCGCGACTGCGGTTAGGCATCGATGGCAACACCCAAGACGCCGCCGGTATCAACGCACAGACATTGACGGCGAGTCTGGGAGCAGCTGCTGAACGGGCTGGCGTCGCGATCGATTTGCTCGGTGTAGAACTCGATCCCGTCGGTGAAGATGCCGATCAGTGGAGCCCCGGCAGCGAGCTGCGATTCAGCGAATGGGAGGTTGCTCTTCCGTTGGCTCCTGAGCAAGCCGACCTGGTGATGAACAGCCTGCGGGAAACCCTCGGACAGGACCCGGTGTGGATCAGCAGCAGTAGCGTTGGTAGCCGCGTCGCGGGCGACATGATCAACCGCGCGTTGGGAGCCTTGTTCGGCAGCTTGATTTGCATCGCGGCCTACATTTGGTTCCGATTTAACCACGCGGTCTACGGCATGGCGGCGGTGGCCGCTTTGATCCACGACGTGCTGATCACCCTAGGGGCGATCGCGATCAGTTACTGGGTTGCGGATTACCTCGGGTTCCTGATGATCGATCAGTTCAAGATCAGCCTCACGGTCGTGGCGGCGTTGTTGACGATTGTCGGTTACTCGCTCAACGACACGATTGTGGTGTTCGACCGGATCCGTGAGACCAAGGGCAAGAGCCCGCGGTTGACGACGGACATGATCAATACCAGCATCAACTCAACGCTCAGCCGAACGTTGCTGACCTCGATCACGACGTTGATGGTGGTGGTGCTGTTGTACTTCTTCGGCGGTGAGGGGATTCATGCCTTCGCGTTCTGCCTCGTCGTCGGTGTGTCGGTCGGTACCTACAGCTCGATCTTCATCGCCAGCCCGATCATGTTCTGGCTGATCAGCCGTGATCAGGCCACGACTCGGTCGGCTTAGTTCCAAGCACTTGTGATATTACCGATCGGTGGGCAGGCACCGCCGATCGGACGCTGACGGCCACGGCGTCTCCTGCTTGCGGGAGACGCCGTGGCCGTTTGCCATTGGCCAGAAAGAAGGTGCCAGCGAATGTTTACGCCAGAATTTCTCGCAGCACATGGCCATGCACGTCGGTTAACCGCCGATCGATGCTGTTATGCCGGACCGTCAGCCGGGTGTGGTCGATGCCGAGCAAATGCAGCATGGTGGCGTAAATGTCATAGACCGAAGTCGCGCGATCGCGATCCTGCGGCCGGAAGCCCCAGTGATCACTCGGGCCATAGCTGCCGCCCTTGATCCCACCGCCGCAAAACCAGTTCGTGAACACGAACGGATTGTGATCGCGGCCTTTGCTGCCTTGAGAACAGGGCATCCGACCGAACTCGGTCGTCCACAAGATCAGCGTGTCATCGAGCATCCCGCGCTGCTTGAGATCGGTGATGAGGGCCGCCGCCCCCCGCGCCATGCCCAGCGACAGGGGCGCGTGGTCACGCGCGACATCTTCGTGGCTGTCCCAGTTGCGCCGCGGAAAGCCATTGTCATTCCCGCTCCAGATCTGGATGAAGCGCACGCCGCGTTCGAGCAGCCGCCGAGCAACAAGGCATTTGCGGCCAAAGAACTCCGTCTCAGCTTTGACATTGATGGTCGAGTCGTCGACACCCGGTCCTTCAGCCGCCAGACCGTAGAGATCCTTGATCGCTTGTGGCTCGCTGGAGACGTCGAGCGCATCGGTAGCGCCGAGTTGCATTGCGGCAGCCAGCTCATACGATCGCACTCGCGCCAGCAGCCGCCCGTCGCCCGAGCGTTCTTCGGCATGCCGACGATTGAGTCTGTCCAAGATCTCGAGGCCAGCTCGATCGCTGGCGGCCGTGATGAAGTCGCTGTCCGGAGCATGCAAATCAGCGATCGGTTCACTGCTGCCTGGGCGAATCACCGTGCCTTGATGCTCGGCCGGCAGAAACGCATTGGCCCAGTTCTTGGCACCGTTGGAAGCCAATCCCCGATGGTCAGGCAGGACGACAAACGCCGGCAAGTTTTCGGTTTCGCTGCCCAGCGCGTAGCTCACCCATGAGCCGGCGCTGGGAAAACCGGGTAGCTGAAAGCCGGTGGTTTGCAGCAACGTTCCTTGACTGTGGACACCGGTCTTGCCGACGACATTGTGAATAAATGCGATGTCATCGACCACCGCGCCCAGCAGTGCGACGATCTCGCTGAGCATCTTGCCGCT
>CALELC010000521.1 GCA_937904535.1 uncultured Planctomycetaceae bacterium | reverse complement strand
CCTGTTTGGCCAGGATCGCATCAAACCGAGTTGGTCCGGCTGGAAAGATACCACCAACGATTTCATCCGCGACCTCGGTTGTCGTCACATCGATTACACCGCTGACCAAGCCGCTGTCGACCAGCTTTTCCATCGCCTGACCGCCGGTGCCCGTGGCATGGAATACCAGCACATCGTTTCCCTGTTGTTCCAACTGCTCACGCACCGCCGTGACGCAGGGCGTGGTTACGCCAAACATGGTCAGCGCAATCGCTGGTTTCTCGCGTGCTGCGGGAGGGCGATGGACGACCATTCCAGCGATCGCATGGGCTGCATTGGCAAGCACCTGTCGCGAAACACGATTGATTCCCGAAACATCGACCACGGACGGCATCAGCACGATGTCGCAACTGCCGATGTAAGGTGCCGTGTTGCCGCTGGCTACCGTAGATACCAGCAATTTTGGCATTCCGATCGGCAGCGCCCGCAGCGCTGGCGAGATCAGTGCGGTGCCGCCGGTACCACCAAGCCCGATCACCCCGGCAACGCCCCCTTGGGCCGCCTGCTGGGACAAAAACGCAGCGAATGCTTCGCTCATCGCGGACACGGCGGCACCGCGATCACGCTGCCTCAGGACTTGATCGCGTCCCTGCGGATGGCAAGCCGCGACCGTCTCGCGTGACACATCGACGGCGACGCTGGGAGCGGCCTGGGTTCCGACATCGACCGTCTTGACCGGAACGCCCGCCCGGCGAATCGCATCGGCCACAAAGGCCAGTTCACAGCCTTTGGTGTCGCAGGTGGCGACGGCGTACACACAAGCTGTCATGGCAGAACTCGCACAAGGAACGCTGGGATGACGATCGCGCTGCCGCCAGCACCGCAACACACCGCCACGGTGCGGTGTGTTACGTTCATGGCGTCGTCATAACATAACGCACCCCAAGGATGTGCACTCCAACCCCTAGGCTTTTCGAACATGTTGCCACGCCGTCAGTTCTTTGGTTTGGTTCCCGTCACTGCGCTGGCGATGCAGGCGAGCGCGACGGCTTTTCAAAACGCTCCTACCCCCGCCGCCAATCGTCCGTTGATTGCCAGTCCTCCGGTGGTCCAGCATCCGTCGGCTCAGAGTGTGACAATCAATTTCGCCGTTTCGTCGCTGGCGACGGGGTGGGTGGAGTGGGGAGCGAGCGCTGATCAACTCGATCAAACTGCGATCGCTCACCAACACGGGCTGATCTCGGCGAGCGACCGCGCTCTGTCGATCCGGCTGCCGCTAGACGGGAAATTCGCGGGGCAAACGATCTACTATCGCGTGGTTGCACAGCCGCTGGCTTATAAGAACGCCTACTCACTGGAGCGAGGCGAGCCGCAAACCAGCCCAGCGTATGCGCTGCGTGTGCCTGACCCGGCCGCGGCGGAAGTGACGATTGCGATCATCAATGACACGCATGAGCAGCAGCAAACACTGCGAACGTTGCATGAGCGGCTGGAAATGCTTGCTCCTGACCTGTTGGTTTGGAACGGTGATACCTGCAACGACTTCGACGCCCAGGACGATCCGCTGCAAATCGTGCTCAACCCCGGTGGCGACACGCAGCGCGGCTGGGCGACTGAGCGTCCGTTGCTGTTCGTGCCGGGCAACCATGACGTCCGCGGTGCGCGCGCCCGCGAAATGTCGGCTGGCCTGAGCGGCTGGCCGGGACAATCCGACTTGCCCTATAACTTCGCGCTGCGTGTCGGCCCTATCGCCTTGGTGGGACTCGACACTGGGGAAGACAAGCCGGACGCCCACCCGGTGTTTGCTGGCACCGCCGCCTATGAACCGTATCGTCAGATGCAGGCCCAGTGGCTGAAGTCGGCGGTGCAACAACCGGAGATCGCCCAGGCTCCGGTGCGAATCGCAGTCTGCCATATTCCACTTCGAGGACGCACTCGCGATAACGACGGCCTGACGCTCGAAGGCTTCGCAGCGTACTCCGGGATGGGCTCCCAACTATGGTTGCCAACCCTGCGAGAAGCAGGTTTCCAGGCGGTCATCTCGGGACATACCCATCGGCACCGCGTCGATGAGCCGACCGATTCCGAGTCGGTCGTGCAAATCGTGGGCGGTGGGCCACAACCAGAACGCGCCACGTTGACGTTGCTGCGTGCTCAAGCGGGCCAAGTGCAACTCCGCGTCGAAGATCTCGCCGGTCAACTTCTGCACGAGCGCAGCTGGCCCACTTAACCACGGCCAGTATTGCGATGCCGCCGGTCAGCCCGCGGCTCGTTTACCGTCCTCGCCGCTGAGCTGCTGATGTTGTTGCCGCTCGTCGGCGCGGCGATCGTTTAGCCGCTTGGTCGCTCCACTCGAGCGGCCCCTGCCGGTAAAGAGAAAGTTGCCTTCGCCAACCGTTTCACACAACCGGCGAAAGATTTCATTTTGGCGAGCAGTGTCGTCATCCGGCCCGGCAGAGTAGCTCGGCTTGCCGTCGAGCCCAAATGTGAACTCCTCTGAACAGGCGGTCGGATCGATATCGCCCCACAGCGGCGCGACCTTGTGGTATTCAGGATGCGGCGCAAAGCCGATCGAATCCGCGTAGGCGATCGCCGCTTCAGTCAATTTTCGTGCTCGCGCCGGGTCGATGGCAGAGAAGCTCGCCGCAGCTTGGCTGCGTTGCAGGATGCGATCGAACGCGGCTGTCGTAGTGAGCTGTGCTCCAGCATCCTTAACGCCTAGGCAACGCGCATCGATCAGCAAGTACATCATCGCGATCCGACCATCGCTGATCGCGCGAGACAAGAACAGGACTCCCACCCCGGGTTCGCCAAAGAGATCATCGCTGACATCACAACGATGAATGGGAAACCTGCTCGCCCACTGCATTTGACCGCTCAACGCAGTGAGCGTCTGCAATCGCTGAGCGGTCACGCGTTGCTTTTGTCGCTCCTTGGCTCGCTTCTTAGCCAATTTCTTCTGCTGCTGTTGTTCACTTTTAGCCATCGGTTCCATTCCGTTGGGACAGTCAGAGCATGCGATAGCCACACTATCGACACGATGGCCCACCCACAATCAGTCGAGCTCGCCGGATGGTATGCCCGGCCCTCAATGCGAATCCCGCTCAACAGAGCAGCCTGACTTGGAAGTCATGCGTAGCTGCGAGCCAGCCCACTACTTCGGTACAATGACCGTGAGTGAACGGTCGGCCGTTGGCGGGTGTTCATGATGGGACGTAACCGAGGAGCAGAAGCGATGAGAAACCCGTTGATCGGCCTGGCAATGATGGCGCTCTGGCTAGCCGGAAGTATATCGCTTGCCGAGGAAACGGCTTACCCACGAGCCGAACTGTTGGTGGAGCCCGCCGAGTTGGCTGCCGCAGGCGACCAGTCGGACTGGATAATTCTCGACGCTCGCGATGAAGCAGCCTATCGCCAAGGTCACCTACCTGGGGCGCGGTGGGTCGATCATGCCGGCTGGGCCAAAGCGTTTACGGAGGGACAAGACGCAGCGGAATGGTCGCAGCGGATCGGCGCTCTAGGGATTGCGAAGAACTCGCGAGTGATTGTCTACGATGCTAGCCAGTTCAGAGACGCAGCTCGGATCTGGTGGATCCTGCGGTACTGGGGCAGCAACGATGTGCGGCTGTTGAACGGCGGCTGGACCGGCTGGCAGAGCGGGGGCTTCCCCGTTGAACAAGCCGAGCCCGCCTCGAAACCAACCGACTTCGCAGCGGTCGCTGCGACCGAGCGTCTGGCTACTCGAAGCAGCTTGCTTGACGCGTTAGCCGCAGGCTCGCTGCAGATTGTCGATGCCCGATCCAGCGGCGAATACTGCGGCACCACGCCGCTGCGAAATGCGCGAGCAGGAGCGATTCCTGGCGCCAAGCACCTTGAATGGTCGGATCTGGTCGACGAACCAACCCAGCGTTTCAAATCCCCTGCGGAACTCCGGCGCTTGCTAGCCACCGCCGGCATCAATCCTCAGCGCCCGACCGCAACCTATTGCCAAAGTGGTGGCCGCGCGTCGGTGATGGCGTTTGCATTAGAACTGATGGGCGGTGACCCGGTGCAGAACTATTACCGCAGTTGGTCGGAATGGGGCAATTCACCTGACACACCGGTCGAACGCCCCGAGCTCCCGCAAACTGCTCAGTAGCCAACACGCTCAGCCGTCGCGGGGTTCTGGCTGTCGGATGAACTTAAGGCTGCGCGGCAGCACCGCCGCTGGTGGTCGCGGAGTTTCCTCCGCCGCCTAGTCCCGTATCGCCAGCCGTCTGTCCCCAGTTACCGCTATAGTCCAGCTGATTCCAGTCGTTTGCAGACGGCGCGCCATTCCAAGTTGTCCCGTCATTGAGCGGCTGTTGATACCCATCGTTGCCGTTCCAGATTGGCTGCGATGCCGGCTGCTCCGCGGAGTAGACCGGAGGAGGGGCCAGTGCCGGGAACTGATTGCGGATGGTGCGTCCCACGCTCGGACGAAGCGGATTGACTGGACGGCCCACATTTCGTCCTTGGGCTCCCATTTGACGGCCAACGTACCGACCCTGCGCGCCCAGCTGACGGCCGACGCGGCGCCCCTGCGTCCCGAATGTTCGGTTAGCCACAGGCGTCTGACGATAGGCAGGTAGCGTTTCATAGTACGTCTGCCCGTACACCGGAACTCCAGCGTTGGGCTGTCCATAGACGGCAATTTGTGCCTGAGCCGGCGATAAACCGCTCAGCCCCAGTGCCAAGCCAGCGGCTACCGCGACGATTCTGCATTTCATGATTTTTCTCTCCAGTCCCAGCGGGGACTTTGATCTGCATGGTTTGCGGATGAGCAATTCGGCAGCCCGAATACCTCGCCGGGCCGTCGCTCCTCAGTCGCATTAACCAGCACAAATGCAAGCCGCGTGCCGCTAGCTAGAACTCCGGCGTCGCCGGCTGTTTGACCTCGACCTGGGTCGGATGGACCGAAAGTCAGCCGTCATGGCTCGGCCCAATACGGTGCTAGCTCACGATGACCGGCCTCAACGTTCTCGGCGTCTAGCCCAAGCAGCTATGTCGTGATCGGTCCCAGCACCCGCCAAACCTCTTAGGGAAACTCCGCCGAGCTGCGATCTGCGGCAAACGTCTATTAGGCGCAGAGCTCCAGCCACGGGGCTGGTCAGCACCAATTTCCCAACATGAAGCCGATTTTAGGAACCCTTCAGATCAGCTTTAGGTGCGATGGCGATACTGCTTGCAGACATTTCTTACTCGTCTCCAAGGAGAGTCACCATGGAAAGTATCATCACCCTTGTCCAAGCCGTCGCTGTACTCACCGCTGGCATCTTGACCGCGATCTGCTTGCTCTCAGCGATCAAGGCTCAGGTCGCAGGCTCGTATCAAGTTTGCAGTCAGAACTTCGAGTACCGTCCCGTCGAGGCGGTCTCAACGCACGACTCCCGGTCCACCCCCGGGGCTCAGCCTCTGCAGCGAACGGCCTCACCGGTATCCCGTGAACGAGCACTCGGGAGCCGAAGCTAAGTGCAGCCGCGTCTTGACGCCGCTGCCACAGTCCCAAGCACGAACCCTAAAAACCGCCACCGCCAAGCGCTTGATAAGCATTGACGATCGAAGACAGCTGTTCTTGCTTCACATCGATCAGTCCCATTCTGGCTTCCATCAATTCACGCTGGGCGAGCAACACTTCGAGATATTCGGTCCGAGCACTTTGGAATAGTTGAGTCGCACTCTCGACGGCAGCTTCGAGCGATTCCAACTGTTGTCGCTTGGCTTCAATGCTTCGCCGATAATTCTCGACTCGCGTCATGTAGTTGACCACTTCGATGTGTGCCGTGAGCACCGTCTGCTGATATTCATAGATGCTCTGCAGCTGAGCCGCGTTGGCGCTCAAATAGGCGGCCTGGATCGCCCGCTTGTTGATCAACGGACCGACGAGTTCCCCCGCCACGCTATAGATCAAAGATTCCGGTGTCTTGAACAAATAACCGGTGCTGAATGCGTTCCACCCCAATCCGCTGGTCAGTGTCAGCGACGGATAGAATCGCGCCCGCGCAACCTTAACGTCGAGCCCAGCGGCTGCAATTTCGCGCTCAGCTTGCCGGATATCGGCGCGATTCTGTAACAATTGCGACGGAATGCCCGCGCTCAGTGCATTCAGATGCAGATCAATAAACGGCACCTGTGGCCGCTCGACCGGCTGCGGGTAGCGTCCGACTAAGAAGTTGATGCGGTTTTCAACCTCAACAATCTCCTGGGCAATGATCGATTGCTCGCTCTGATTCTTCTTTACCTCAGCTTCAAAGCGGCGGACGGCGAGTTCGGTGCCCCGCCCAGCAGCTTTCTGCGCCTCAGCAATCTCCAGGCTCAATCGCTGGATTTCGATGGTCTGTTCCAGCGTTTGTAACCGACTGTCGAGCGCCAGCAGAGTGAAGTAGTTCTCTGAGATCTCGGCGACCAGCCGAGTCACCATATAATTCCTGCCGTCTTGAGTGGCCAGATAGCGAAGCGTTGCCGCGTCTCGCGCGTTTCGCAGCTTCTTCCAAATGTCCAGTTCCCACGAAACGTCAGCGGCTACGAGAAAATTGGGAAGCGGTTCGGGAAACTTCTTGCCGGGAGCAACTTCCAACTGTTCCTCAACAGCCCCTTCCCGCGTGTACCGGCCAGGTTTTTCGAGCTCGGCCCTCCCGCCGAGGGTGACAAAGGGAAGGTACTCCCCACTACGCGAGTACGACTCGTTGGATGCAATCCGAATTTCTTCGGACAGAATCCTCAGTTCTTGATTGCCGACCAGCGCTTGCTCAATCAAATCCCTGAGGTACGGGTCCGAAAAGAAAACCGCCTGCGGCATCTGCGCGGAATTATCGAACCCATTGCCTCCCCAAGTCGCAGTCGGATCGAACTCGGCTTCCGTGATACTGCCACCACTCGCGGGAACCGGGATCAGCTCCGGAGTCACTTCCGTCGCCGCTTCCACGGCATCGTTCGGCTCGGCCAAGGGCTCCTCCAGAGTCTGCTTTGGAGAGTAAGTAGCCTTCTTGAAGAACCTCATCAAGCCATCGCCGCTACCAGCCTGGTCGCTCGCCGCTGCCTCAGGGCCAGGAACGCTCCCCGCCTGTGCCACATTCGCCGCTGCATCGGCGCTCTGATCAACGCTACTACTTGCCAACCGCACCTGGCCAACCTCAGCCAAAGGAGCGGTTGTTGGACCTGAACTGAAACCTGACGAACCGATCAGCCCGGGCTCGACATCCGCGCCCCAGTAGTTCGCTCCATTGTTCCAGTTGTAGCCCGGTGGCAGCGCTGGGCCTGGTTGGGCGCAGCGGAGCGCAGGAATGCCGCAACCACTGAGGCTCAGCAACGAGCCACACAGGATCATGGCCAATTGAGACCGTCGGAGTGACCGTCTACGCATTTTGTTCGATCGCTGGTCGTGCATCGTCATCCTTGATCAACCCACGTTTGCTAGACCCTGCGCTGCACTGTCCGTTTACAGCGATGTGAACCAGGTCGAAACCGTACTCTGAGAATCCTTTCTCGGGGTCACTGGATCAGCCGGCGGGTTTGTAATCGGCTGACCGGTTGTAGTTAATCCACGCATTAATCCAGATGTACTAGCGGTGCGGTCGCGCTATTCGCCCTGTACCGATTAGTTAAAATACTCGGGCCAATGGCATTCATGACGCGCCCCGCTTCTCACCGAACCTAAGTCCCTCGCTCCAGCACTTCGCTCAGCGGTTCATCATGTTCGTCCCGAATCAGGCGTCGCCCATCGGCGATTTTCGCAAACACGAAATATAAGCCTGGGATCACCAGCACACCGACCAACGTTCCCAGCAACATGCCACCGACGGCCGTCGTCCCGATGGTGCGATTACCGATCGCTCCCGGCCCCGTCGCTCGGACCAGCGGAATCAGACCCGCAATGAACGCGAATGAGGTCATGAGGATCGGCCGGAAACGCAGGGTTCCGCCTTCGATCCCCGCCTCTTTGATGCTGAATCCCTCGCGCCGCCGCTGAACCGCAAACTCGATAATCAAGATCGCATTTTTGCCCAGTAGCCCGACCAACATCACTAGCCCAATCTGGCAGTAGACATCGTTGGCTAACCCTAGGTTTTTCAGGAACAGAAACGATCCGAAAATACCAACCGGCAACGAGGTAATCACCGCCAGCGGCAAAATGAAACTTTCGTACTGCCCCACCAACACCATGTATACGAATATGACAACGATCAGGAAGATATAGGTCGCCGTGTTTCCCGCATTTGCTTCGTCGTAGGCGAGACCTTGCCAATCGATCCCGAATCCGTGCGGCAAGGTCTCAGCAGCCACTTCCCGAATAGCAGCAATTGCTTCACCGCTGCTGTAGCCCTTCGCTGGCGCCCCCTGAATCGGCGCCGTGGGGTACAAGTTATAGCGGCTGATCTCGTTGAGGCCCTGCGTCTTCTCAATTCTCATGAATGCGGAGTAGGGCACCATTTCTCCGCGGTCGTTCTTCACAAACATGTTATCCAGGTCCCGCGGATAGCGGCGAAACTCCGGCGCGGCCTGGACATACACCTTGTAAAACTGACCGAATCGCACAAAGCCCTGCTCCCAGGTGCTGCCGATGACGATCGACAGATTGTCCATGGCGTCACGGATCGAGATCCCCTTTTGCATCGCCACGTCGTTGTCGATCATGATTTCATATTGCGGGTAGTTTGCCGCAAAGAAGGTGAACAACCCTTTCAGTTCCTTACGCTTTCCCAAAGCCTCCATAAACTGATCGGTGACTTCGCCCAGTGCTTGGTAGTCGCCGCTGTTGGTCTTATCGAGCAGGTTCACCGAAAACCCACCGGCTGCCCCAAATCCAGGTACCGCAGGCGGTTCAAAGAACTCCAGCCGAACATTCGAGATCGCTGTCCCCCTGGCCTCGAGTTCCTCGATAATCTGCTTCGAGTTCAGTTTGCGTTCCGCCCAAGGCTTAAGGTTGATGAGACACGTTCCCGCGTTCGAGCCTCGGCCCTCCGTTAGCACTTCATAACCGGCAATCGAGGATACCGACGCGATCTCCTCCATCTCCTTGCAGATCGCCTGCAATTCGTGGCACTTCGCATTCGTGTACTCGAGGGTTGATCCAGGCGGTGTCTGCACAATCCCGTAGAGCATGCCCTGGTCTTCCAGTGGAATGAACCCGGTAGGCAGCGTCTCGTTGACGAGCAGGATCCCATAAGCAAATCCCCCGACGACAAGCATCGTCAGGACACGGAGAGTAATGATCCTCCCTAAGACAGCGGCGTAACCTCTGGTCACCACCTCGACGCCCCGGTCGAATAGCCGCAGAAATACTCCCAGCGGACCACGCTTCTTCTCGGTTCCGTCGCTGCCAGAAAACACGGCGCGAAAGCTGAGCAGTCCCAACACCGCCACCACACCCGCAACGATCTGGATTCGCGTTTCCGTTAACGGAACTTGCTCGGATACCAATTCGTGAACGAACTCATTGTGCAACAGATAGTAAACGCCTACTCCTAATGCCCCGCCGAGCAACAGGCACAACAAACCGCGTAGCACAGGGGCGACGCGTCTGCCCGTTTTGGAAAGGCCACGGTTGATGATCCCCACGATGCCACGCTGTGCATAGGTACCGGAGTGCGGCTTCAAAATCATCGCACATAGGACCGGCGTGAGCGACAAAGCCACCACCCCAGAGATCACGATGGAGATCGCCATCGTCAGCGCGAACTGCCGATAGAACACCCCCACAGGCCCGGTCATGAAAGTCACCGGAATGAACACAGCAGTCATCACCAGCGTGATCGCAATGATGGCACCGCTGATCTCATGCACCACCTCTTGAGTCGCTTTGTACGGCCCCAGATGCTTCGTGTGCATTTTTTCATGCACCGCTTCGACGACCACGATCGCGTCGTCAACCACCACCCCGATCGCCAACACGAGCGCGAACAGCGTGATCAAGTTGATCGACATCCCGAACACCATCATGAAGAAGAAGGTGCCGATCAGCGATACCGGAACCGCGAGTGTCGGGATCAGCGTGCTGCGGAAGTCGCCGAGGAACAGGTAAACGACGAGCGAAACCAGGATGAAAGCTTCGAACAACGTGTGCAGCACCTTCTCGATCGAAGCATCCAGAAAGCTCGACACATCGTAGGTCACCGCGTAGTCCATGGCCGGTGGAAAGGAGGTCGCCTTGATCTCTTCCACTTTTTCTTTGACGCGTTCGATGACTTCAGCGGCATTTGATCCGGGCGTCTGCTTGAGCACAATCGCGGCCGAGGGCAAGCCATCGATATCCGAGTACAAGTCATAGAATGACGACCCGAGTGACACCTCTGCCAAGTCACCTAACCGCAGGATTTCACCTTCTGGATTCGCTCGAATAATGATGTCTTTGTACTGTTCGGGTGTCGTGTAGCGTCCCACCCAGGTCAAAACATACTCAAGCGTCTGCGAGGTTTGGCCGGTAGCCTGACCAAGTCGTCCGGGCGAGCCAATCATGCTTTGGTCGCTGAGGGCTTCCATGATTTCCTCAGCGCTCACGCTGTAGGCCCGCATGCGGTCCAAGTTCAACTCGACCCGCATGGCATAGGCTCGATTACCAAGAATGGTCGCTGAGCCAATGCCAGGGATCCGCTTGATCTCATTCAGCATGTTGACCGTCGCATAGTTGTACAGAAAGTTTTGGTCAACTTTCGGATCTTTGCTGAAGACGTTCACATACATCAGCATGCTGGTCATGTTTTGCATCACAATGATGCCCTCGCGCTCGACGATCGGGGGCAAATTGTTTTTGACCATTTGAACGCGATTATTGACGTTCATCACCGCAACATCGGGATCGGTACCGGGTTCAAAAATGATCTGGATCGTACCTTCACCTG
>CALELC010000520.1 GCA_937904535.1 uncultured Planctomycetaceae bacterium | reverse complement strand
TGACGGCTGGATTCCGGCGACCGGGGCTTAATCCAGCTGATCACCTACAGTTTTGCAGCCTGACGGCTGGACTCCAACGTCCGTAGCTCATTACGCACCCTCGCTTTCTCATCGAACCGGTTGGCTGTCATCCATGCCGCGCTCCCCATTCATGGCGTCTCGCGTTTCCTATCGTGCACTTCAGTCCGGTCGACTCCGCGGCCGAGAGTTGCGAAGCTCTGCTCGCGGTCTCCGTTTGCTACTGGGCCTGCTGACGCTGGCATGGGTCGGTTGTTCCGACGACCTGGAGACGGCGCGAAAGATCCAAGCCGGTCGGCAAGCCCGACAACAGGCCGAAACCAACATCGATCACCTCGGCGAAGCATTCGGTTTGGTGTCGCGACTGATCGAACTGAATCCTGAATCAGCAGCTCGGCAGATCACCTATCATCTCAACGCCTGGCAAGAAGCTGCTCAGGCATCGGCCCCCACGGCCCCTGCCAGCCCGACGTTTCCCGACGAGTTGCTCAAGAGCGTGGCTGCGGTGGTCCCGGTCCCGGCAGCCAGGGAAGCGATCGCCCGATCGACGTTTACGCCGGCCGACGTGGAACACCTGCATTACCGTTACTTGCTGCGTCAAGTCAGCGAGTGGGTGCGGACGAGCGGTCCTACTGATCCGCTCTGGGATAGCTGGTTGCAGCAGCATCGTGAGGCACTAGGACCTGAAAACAGCGAGCAACTTGCCGGCGCGATTCAGCTCTTTGACTGGACCATCCGCAACATCGCGCTGGAGCCACTGGAGGTCGGCGAGGTCCTACCCACGCCGCCTCAGTTGCCGCTGGGCATGAAGTTCATGGGCGCAGGCTACCGACAAACGCCGCTGCAAACGCTCTTCCGAGGCACCGGCGATGCCCTGCAGCGCAGCGGAACATTCATCGGCTTGTGTCGCCAGGCTCAGATTCCGGCCTGCTTGTTGGCGACCGCTCAGAATCTGCAAGGCGGTGAAGGAGCGGCTGAGGCCGCGCCTCGACCATGGCTGGTCGGCGTGCTGATCGGCGGCGAAGTCTATCTGTTTGACTGCGGACTGGGTGTCCCCGTTGTTGGCCCCAACCAGACCGGCATCGCCACGCTCAGCCAGGCCCGCCGCGACGCCTCGGTGCTGCGGCGGATGAACGTGCCTGGCTGGTTTGACTATCCGGTACAGCGCGATGATATCCAGCAACTCGTCGCCCTACTGATGCTGCAGCCGGAAGGGATAAGCATTCGGGCGCAGCGGCTGCAGCAATCGCTGACCGGCGACCTACGCATGGCGGTGTATGACGATCCCCAGGCAATGGCTTCGCAATTCCAGGCGATCAGCGGCATTGCCCGCACCGAAATTTGGGACGCTCCGCTGTTGTCGCAGGTCTATCAAGCTACGATCCGCCGAGCCAGCGAACAGGATCCGATGTTGTCGTTCTACGTCAATGCGCCGTGGACGATCCTCGAAGCCGATATGGAGCAGGCCAAACGGCTTGCGCTGGGACGCTGGCGTCATCTGCAAGGCCAATTTGAGAGCGACGAGGACGAGAACTTTCAAGGCGCGAAGAAGCTGTACCTCAGTCAGCGACAGCCCGAGTTTGAAATCGCCGAGTTGCGGACCGATCTCGAACTGCAAATGCAATATGGAATCCGGCGGGAACTGGGCGTGTCGCCCGAAATTTACGATCGTCAGATTCAGCAGGTGCAGGCGATTATGCGTCAGGGCAAAGTCACAGCGACCTATTGGCTGAGCCTGATCCAGTACGACACGGACCGCCCCGATTTGGCAAAGACTTGGTTTGAAGAGCGGATTCTGGGGGATGGGATCGATTCGCGCTGGGAGATTGCCGCTCGATACAACCTCGCTCGGACACTCGAACGCCAAGGCGACGTCGAACGCGCCGCTGAGCTATACCGCAGCGAAGGCGATCCGCAGGAGCATGGCAACCGCATCCGCGCCCGGTTGATCCAACGCAGCCAAGACGCCACAACTTAGCTCGTCGGGGAAAGGCGCATGGCACCTTACCCTGCCATCCCTGTTTAATCCCCTCAGCCAAGAGTGACCGTGTCGCTATCTGATCCTGCTCCCTCGCTGCCGACTTGGTTCCGCTGGGCCCAGTTGGTGCGAATTCCGACGGTGTTCACCGTCATTGCTCAGGTATTGGCTGCTTTCTTAGTTGCCGCGGGCACGTCGGATGACGCGATCGCGGCTTGGCCCCTGGCGGCGTTGATCTTAGTGGCTGCGATCTTTGCCTATTGGGCCGGCATGATCCTCAATGACCTCTGGGATCTGGACGAAGATCGCGTGGAGCGGCCGTCGCGGCCACTGCCCAGTGGCGCGATTTCGGTTTCCACAGCGCGAACTGCCGGCTGGTCCTTGCTGTTCTTGTCGATC
Organism: uncultured Planctomycetaceae bacterium; assembly: GCA_937904535.1. GTDB lineage: Bacteria > Planctomycetota > Planctomycetia > Pirellulales > Pirellulaceae > UBA6163. Next base: position 4,206 of record CALELC010000520.1, on the reverse strand, counting down.
ATCACGGCCGGAATTGCCGGTTGGGTCAGCACAGCGGATCGTCCGCTGACCTTTGCCCCGCCCGTGATTGCCGCCGCTCTCGCGGTTGGCGTGGTGCTGTACAACGGACCGTTGAAGCAAACTCCCGTCGCACCGCTGATGATGGGGCTCTGCCGCCTGCTGTGTTTTCTGCTCGGCGCCTCGCCACTGATGATTGTCGGTACAGCCGAATTCTCGCAGCCGCAGATCTGGTTTCCCACGCACATCTCTGCCTTGGCCGCTGGGTTTGGCGTTTACATCACCGGTATCACCACCATTGCCCGTGGCGAGACGGCTGGCGGCAATCGCAGCGACGTGGCGATTGGGCTAGTCGTGGCTGTCCTGGGTGCAGCGCTCTTAGCGGTTTCCCCGCGGTTAGCCCCAGTTGGGACAGCTTGGGCATTCTTGCCCGATGGTCGCTTTGCGATTTTAGTCGGCTTGATCACTCTACCGGTGCTCATGCGCGGGTTCCAGACGCTCCGTGATCCGCATCCCGCCGTCGTGCAGAATCTGGTGCGTTCTGGGATTCTCAACGTGATCGCTTATTCGGCGGTGATCGCACTGATCACTGCCGGGATGGGTTGGGCGCTGGGCATCTTCGTTCTAGCGTTTGCAGCCACGCTCACAGCCGCTCGTTTCCGTGTCACCTAAAGACGATTGAGTTTGCCATGTCACAGGAGTTCTTTGGGAATCGTATTGCCCGCACGGCGGGTCCCCAAGCTCGTGCCGTGGCCTGCTTCCTGTTTGTCGGTTGGTGGTTTGCGGGAGAGACTCCATCGCAAGCTCAGCCGCATCAGCCGCCGCAGCAGTGGTCCGGGATTTATCCCCATCTGGCGTTCTTCAATGACGACGGCGAATGTGGCACGGGCGCCGTGGTGCCATGGCAAGACCGCCTGTGGGCGATCACCTACGCGCCCCATCGGCCGGAAGGCTCATCCGACAAGCTCTATGAGATCAGCCCTGATCTCACGCTGACGATTCGTCCGGAGAGCGTCGGTGGCACGCATGCCAACCGCATGATCCACCGAGAATCCAATCAGTTGTTGATTGGCCCTTATGTTATCGACGCCGACCGCAACGTGCGGGTGATTCAGCCGACTCAAATGTTTGGCCGCCTAACCGGTACCGCCCGGCACCTGAGCGATCCGCTCCATAAGGTCTACTACGCGACGATGGAGGAAGGCTTCTACGAAGTCGATGTCAACACACTCGAAGTCACGATGCTGTATCCCGACGGCAATCGGCCGCGAGGAGAAAACGGTGACCTCATGCCCGGCTATCACGGCAAAGGGTTGTACTCGGGGCAGAACCGCTTGGTGTACTCGAACAACGGCGAAGACTCGCCGCTGGCTCGTCAACGTCCCGACATTGAATCAGGCGTGCTGGCAAGTTGGGACGGCGACCGCGCGCATCGCTGGGATATTGTCCGCCGCAATCAGTTTACAGAGGTCTCCGGCCCCGGCGGCATCACCGGCAATAGTCGGCCCGCGAGCGATCCGATTTGGAGTATCGGCTGGGACCACCGCTCGCTGATTTTGATGACGCTCGACGAGGGTCAGTGGCACGCGTACCGGTTGCCCAAAGCAAGCCACTGTTATGACGGTGCGCACGGCTGGAATACCGAATGGCCACGGATTCGCGACATCGGCGAAGATGACATGCTGATGACGATGCATGGCATGTTTTGGCGATTTCCACGCCACTTCCGTGCCTCACGCGCCTCCGGCATCGCCCCGCGCAGCACCTACTTGAAGGTCATTGGCGACTTCTGCAATTGGCAAGACCGCATCGTTTTCGGGTGTGACGATGCGGCGAAGAATGAGTTTCTCAATACTCGCAAGTCGAAGGGAAGCATCATCGGGCCGGGGCGGTCGCAGTCGAACCTGTGGTTCGTTGAACCTGAGTTGCTCGATCGACTGGGAACGCCGCTAGGTCAGGGCGCCGTCTGGCTGGCTGAACCCGTCAGCGCTGGTATCCCGTCCGATCCGTTTCTGTTCGCAGGCTTTGACCGCAAAGCGGTCCATTTGGTTAATGGGGACACCGAGGAAATTACCCTCACGCTGCAGCTTGACCGGCAAGGCACCGGAGCCTGGGAAGATTGGAAAACCGTAGCGTTGGCTGGCAACGACTACCAGTGGCTCGATCTCACCACAGCGCCATCGGCAGCCTGGATTCGGCTGCAATGTGACCGCGATGCCGCTGCAGTGACAGCTCAGTTTCACTTTTCCAACGAGCCTCGCTCCAGCGAATCGGCCGAGCGTCTGCAGGGGATCGCCCGACCCGAAACGACTGCCTATTCAGCGGGTCTGGTCCGCGCTCGCGGCACCACGCCATCGACGCTGCACTTCTCCGCCGACCGCATCGAGAACGGCCAGGTGGTACATCACGGCAACTATGAAATGGATGTCGACATGCAGCTTCGCCGGGTGCATGATCCTGAAGCCGATGCCTGGTTACAAGAAAACGTGGCGATCCCGCAGCAGGTTGTCACTTGGGACGCTGCTTCGATCCTATTCGTCGACGAGGACGGCACCCGCTACCGTCTTCCCATCGCTGACAGGAATTTGAGAACTGCCGGCCCAGTGGGCGACGGACGGACCGATCGCGAAGTGTGCACGGAGCGCGACCTATTCAACTGCGGGGGACTGTTTTATGAGCTTCCAGCTCGCAACGCTGGCGGGTTTTCCAAGATCCGGCCAATCACGGCACACCAGCGGAAACTGCATGACTACTGCTCCTGGCGCGGACTGATGATCATCAGTGGCATCGAAACCGCAGCCGTCGATAACCGGCACCTCATCCGCTCCGACGACGGACAAGTGGCGGTCTGGGTGGGCACGATTGACGATCTGTGGCGATTCGGCAAGCCTCGCGGGACAGGCGGCCCGTGGAAGCACACCCCCGTCAAATCGCATCAGCCCTCCGACGCTTATCTGTTTCATGGTTTTGACCGGCGCAGTCTCACGCTCGATCACGATGCTGACCAGATCGTGCAAGTTCGGGTTGAAATCGACATTGATGGGACCGGCAACTGGCAGCCCTACCAAACGTTCGAAGTCCCGGCACAAAAATCGCTTGAGCACACGTTTCCCACCGCACTGCAGGCCTACTGGCTACGCGTTACCGCCGATCGCGACTGCATCGCCTCCGCGCAACTGGTGTATGAATAGAGGTCTGATCTCTGCGGTGGGGCAATCGCCAAGAGCCTTTAGCCGAGGTCCACAGCGTGGAAGACTGTTATCGACTCGGTCACGGCATTCGCCTGCACTGCGTGGAACAGGGCACAGGGCCATCGGTGGTCCTGCTGCACGGTTTTCCCGATTACTGGCGAAGCTGGCGACATCAGATTCCGGCGCTGACCCAGGCTGGCTACCGTGCGATTGCCTTGGATCTGCGAGGCTACAACCTCAGTGATCGGCCGCAGGGAGTGGCCGCGTATCGGCTCGACACGCTGGCCGCCGATGTCGCCGCGTTCATTTGTCATCTCGGCGATGGGCCCGTCACCGTGATCGGTCACGACTGGGGAGGCGTCGTTGCATGGCAACTCGCGATGCATCACAGCGAATCTCTGCGGTCGCTGATCGTGCTCAATGCCCCCCATCCCGCCGCGTACTACCGCGAATTGAAACGCCTCTCTTCGCAGTGGCTGCGTTCTTGGTACGCGATGTTATTTCAGATTCCCTGGCTTCCCGAAGCCACCTTGTCCGCGTGCCACTTTGCCCTGCTCAAACAAGCGCTGCGGCAAGGTCCGGCAGACAGTGACGAGGAACTGGAGCGTTACCTGGCCGTTTTTTCAACTCCAGGGGCACTGACTGCGGCACTCAATTACTACCGCGCGGCACTGCGATATCGCTCGGCAGCCCCTCAACCGGTTCACTGCCCGACGTTGCTGTTATGGGGCGAGCAGGATCCGTTCCTCGTGCCACGATTGGCTGATGAACTGCAACCGTGGGTTCCGCATCTCGAGGTCAAGAAACTTCCAGCTGCTGGCCACTGGCTGCAGTTAACGCACCCTGAGCAAGTGAACAATCACATCCTGGCATTCTTAAGACAGGAAATCGCTTGATTTCTGGACTGGTTCTCTCGGAACCGGCTGCCAGCCCGCTCACCGGCACAGGGTGCCGGCGAGCGTCCAAGTCACGGTGAGCGCTCGATCAGGGTTGCTTCTCGAAATCACCGGCAACCGCG
>CALELC010000519.1 GCA_937904535.1 uncultured Planctomycetaceae bacterium | reverse complement strand
TATAGCTGCAGCCAATGGATTCGCCAGCCTCTAAGCGCTGGCGGGCCGGCTGTAACCGAGGCCCGGTTCATCCAGACAAGCCGTTGGCAGGCGGCCGTCGCGGACTTCAAACATGCCGTGGTAGCGACCTTGCCAAGGCAAGTTGCCCGCCGGGCAGTACTGGCGACCGTTGCTTTCAATCGCCGCGACGCCGGGTATATGTGCTGCGAGTGAGGCACTGTGCAGCAGCGACGCGCCGATGCAGGTGAGGTCTTGGACGCACAGATAAAAGCCTTCGTGCTGAGCCACGGCTGCCATTAGCAACGCTTCAGCATGGCCCTTGCAGGCTTTGAGCGCGATCCCACTGTACCCCTGCTCGATCGCCAAACGCAGGCTGTGCAGATCGACGAGCGATTCGTCGATCACCACGGGCAAACGTTCGGCGACCCGGTGCATGGTGTTTTCCGGGTGCGCTGCTAAGTCGCGGTGCGTCGGTTGTTCGATATAGGCGATGCAGCCCAAGGCATCAGGACAGCGACCGGCAAGTTCATCCAGCAGCGACAACACGTACGCTTCACTATCGCAGCGTTCGTTGAAATCGAGCGAGTAGGTAAACCGCCGTCCCGGCGCGGTGGAGGTCGCCGCGGTATGGGTGCCGATGACACGGTTGACGTCCCAGTCGTGATCGTCGCCGGCGAGCTTGATTTTCAGATGTGTCAGTCCGTCGCGCTCAATCCACTGTTGCAAGGTCTCCGGGTAGCCATCGCCCGCGGGCGCGACAACCTCGGCATCGATGAGCGGATCGAGCGCGCCGACCAAGTGGTACAGCGGCATCGATGGCTGCGGTTTGGCTGTGACGAACTGATCGAGGTACAGCCCGCGATAGTCTGGCCCCAGGTAGTCCGACAAGTCGCTGTTGACGTACGCTTGCCCGAGCAACTCGAAGCTGCTCCGGCCCAGCGCCTTGCCATGGACATCAAACAGCGCCGCTTCGATCGGCGAAGCGGCGAGGAGAATTGCCAGCGGCGGAATTGGCTCGGTCAGACCGAACTCCTCCGCCACCTGTTGAGCGATTGCTGGCCGGCGGAGCGACTGAGCGTGGCAGATCTCCAGCGGGTGCCCGGTATGAGGTTGTGTCAACACATCCTCAACCAAACGCTCCGCCAAGCGACAGACCACGGCTAATCGCTGTTGATCCGACAATTGAGGACTGGGCCAGGCCCAAGCCACTCCCAGAGTCATCGACCCGAAGCCACCTTGGGCAAAGTCCACGCGTCGACCGCCGCGAGTTTCACAGGCCGCTTCCACATTGATCAGTTTCACGTCTTCGACGACGCGACCCCCGAACTTAATCGGAACGCGGTAGCGATAACTCTCGGTGCTCAACTTCATGTCGAGCCGAACCAGATCTGTCTCAGGCATCCCTGCGCAATCAAACGAGGTTCTTGCGAACGGCCCAAACAGCGGCTTGCGTCCGGTCGGTCACACCGACTTTGCGCAGGATGTGCTGGACGTGTTCCTTCACGGTTTCGTAGCTGATGCCGAGCATCTTGGCGATTTCTTTGTTCGTCAGCCCGTGCGCCATCTGACGCAGAACTTCGCTTTCCCGCTGGGTCAGCGGCACTTCGATCTCGCCGCCGAGGCGGGGAGCTGCCAGAGCGCCGGTTACGCGGCGGAGTTCTTCGCGAGTCCAGGCCGGCTCACCCGCTGCAGCGGTGCGGATCGCTTCCAACAGCCGCTCACGCGGAGCGCTCTTGAGCACGTAGCCCGAAGCGCCCAACGCCACCGCACGGGCGACGTAGGTGGGGTTGTCGTAGGCGGAGAACATCACAATCGGCAGGTCGGCATAGTCGAGCTTCAACCGGCCCAAAGCGTTGAGTCCGTCGCCACCTTCGATGCGGATATCCATCAGCACCACGTCCGGTCGTTTTTGAGCGACTTTCTTCAGTGCTTCAGCTGAAGAGGACGCCGTTGCAGCGATCTCAATATCGCTGCCTTCGAAGGCGATCTTCAGGCCCATCAAGATGACTTCGTGATCATCAACAGCCAAGACTTTAATAGTCATTAATATCTCTTTCCTCGTGACGAGAAGTAAGTGAATCTGGCCCGCTGCGGGGTCTCATACCCTCGTACCCGTATTGGGCTAACGACAGTAACACGCTGCGGATTCCAAAAATTCTGTCTCTTGGTGTACCAGCGAGAGGGGGTTACACAGCAACCCTGAAAAAGTACTCTAGAAAAAATAAAAATTCGGGCAACCAGTGGTGAGCCCATTCCTAGCTAGGGAGGCAGGGATTGCAAACGGTTGAGGTACCGATTGCGCCGGTTGTCGGAATTGTCACGTTCCCACCCCAAAGCAACCAGGGGGGGAATTGTTGGCCCAAAAAGCGGGATATCGGGCGGTTTCAGTCCCGCTCTGCAGGTTTGCTAGCAAAATCAGCGTGCGGCAGCTGATTTCTCTAAGGGGGCGCAAAAAAATTTTAATTCGCTGCAGAATTCGATTATTTTTTGCCGCCAGCAAGGAATTCCATGGACACTTGCAATACTAGCCGGGCTGCTTCAGCTTGACGAGCCGCACGTCCCTGTTCGCTCAGCACAATCCGCCGTGGCGGGGGAATCTCGCTCCCACGCCGGGCGGCAGCGATGAAAATCACACCATCCCGGTCCGCCGGGGCGCCTGGCCCCAAGTGGCCGGTGACGGCAACCGCGACTTCTGCTGCAGTGGTGGTTTTCAGGACCCCCGTCGCCATTGCAAGCGTGACCGCGGCACTCACTGCGGTATGCTGTTGCAGATCGGCCGGCGAAACCGCCAGCCAATCGATTTTTGTCTGCTCTTGATAAGTAACGGCTGACCCGCAAAGCCAACGCGAGATGCCTGGGATACCAGCGAGTGACGCGGAGACCAGCCCACCCGTGCAACTCTCGGCAAACACGATCTGAGTTTGCGTCCGCTCGAGCACATCGCTCAGCTGCTCGGCGGCGGTTGCCAGCGAGGTTGCGTTCATGAAGATCAGGTTCCGGGATCGAATTGGCGGCGCTCCCGCCGCAGCGAGGCGCTTTCGGTCACGTAGAGGTTCTGCGTGAACCGGCCGAGGCCAAGGGAATGAAGGTTCAGCGGGACGCGAACGCTGATCGTCACCACCTCTGGGGTTGTCGTCAATGTGACCTCCGATCCAGTGCCCACGCCTAAGCGGTTGAGGAATTGCTCGGCGTGAGCGACTCCGCGGTCGGGCGAGCCGCCGGCGACCATCGCTGCGCGGGCTCCCTCGTAAGCCGCGTTGGCCGCCGTGTGTTTGATGAAATGCAGGTTGGTCATTTCGGCCGCGGCGAGAAACATCAGCAGGATTACGGGCAGCACCATGGCAAACTCGACCGCGGTGGCGCCGCGTCGCCGAGCCTGCTGATTTTGCCGCCGCAGGAGCACCGTTCGCATGATGGGGCCAAAGAGATAGAGATGAGGAGAAAGGAAGACGAGCGACGCAGGAAGTCGAAATCCGTACGTGAGGGGAAACGAAATTGCTGCTACTGGACCAACACAACTTGAAACGTGCGGGCGAGTTCCTGAAACGCTTGCCGCAGTTCCGCCTCGTTTTGAGTGGCGAAGTGCTGACCGCCGGTGAGCTGGGCGACTTCTTCCAGATCGGACTGCCGCTCGGTGAGCATCGAAATCGTGTGCACGATGATGCCCGCGTCCCGCGCGTCGGCAGCGGCTGCGCGCGGATGGCGGCCTGCGTTCCACAGGCCATCCGTCATCAGGATGATCACTTTGGTGGCAGCGTCACCGGCCTCGGTCGCCGTGAGGGCCGCAATCGCGCACTCCAGGCCGGCAGAGAGATTGGTGTCTCCCGCCATCGGTTGCTGGCCCAATTGCCGGACCGCATGATTGATGTGCGCGAGGTTGGAGTTCCAATTTCCCTGGTCGCTCGGCGGGACGGGGACATTCAGTGTCGCGGCTTCAAATGGCGTGAAATGAGGAGCTCCCATTTGCAGATCCGAGGCCCAGGTCACCAGTCCGGTCCGCGGTGGTGGTGAACGCCGCGAGACGACCTCCAAGTACAAATCGAGCGCCCCGCCCATCACCGCCCAGCGGCTGTCATCCGGGTGAGGCGGGGAAACGGAATAGCGATAGAGGACGCCCCGATCTCGATAATCGCTCAGTTGTGGGTTGTTCGCCGGATAGCTGTTGGGAACGCCCGACATGTCGTAGAGCATCGAACCGGAGCGATCGATGCACAGGCAGACGACCACGTCTTCCTGCGCGGCGGTAGCGGTACAGGAGGGAGTGAAATGGTCTCGGCTGAGTACGCTGCCAAAAAAGAGCGGAATCGCTGGATGCAGGGCTGAGCCGCCGGTGCGGCTGTGAACACGGACGGCGTTAGGAGGCAAACGATCGGCGACGAACGTCCAGTCTCCAGCCTCGGTCCAAGTGAGTTGCCCGAGCGTGACGTCGTCCTCGCGGATTTGCAGCGGGTTGCCGCCAACGGTGTTGAGCGCTGCGTAGTCGACCGCTGCGGCTTTGGCGGCGCTGACTTCGTTGAGCCGAAACAAGGCTTCGATTCCCGCTTTGGCTGCTGCGTCGGTGGCGACACGCAGCTCCGTTTGCACCAGACACATATAGGCGTAGTCGATGGTGATGGCGGCGGTGATGATGAACGTGCTCAGCATTGCCAAGATGAACACCAGCGATGCCCCGCGCCGCTGCCGATCCCTGGCGACCCGTGAAGCGAAGGGGTCCGCCGGGGACGATGGGGCAACCGATCGCTGGAGGAACTGGCTGATCATGAGGAGTTACCGCTGAAAATCCGTGGAGCGTTAGGCGGGCGGGATCAGTGCCTGGCCATGCAGGCACGGCGGATCGAAACTCGGTCGCCGATGATGCCAATCGACTGGGGCGCCAACGCGTTCATCGGGGCACGCACTTCGACGGTAATAGGTGTCCCGGAGGGCGTGCTGGCGGTGAGTTCAGGAACGATCGAGACCGTGAAGTTGTGAACGCCGCGGCTGACGAGTAGGTCTTCGATCCGCTGTTGGACTTGTTCGGGGGTACCGCCGGGTCTCACGGCCTCCCTCGCACCTTCATACGCCGCCACCGCCAGGGTCTGTGTCAAGAAAATACCGTTGGCGATTTCGAGAGCGCCGAACACCAACAGGATCAGCAGCGGCAGAGCGATGGCCGCTTCAACGGCGGCCACGCCTTGCCGAGATCCGCAGCAGCGCAGCGGCCGATCCGCACATGTGGAAAGGGGGAACCGCATCACCAGGGCGTCCGATTGGGAGAAGGCTGACGAACGATCGTCGTCAGCAAAGGGGCGATCTGCACCCCCTCAGGAGAAGCCTAGGCCATACTAGTTGACGCCATGGCCTCGGCAGCCCGGTTTTTGAAGAAAGTTTGCGCTGTGG
>CALELC010000518.1 GCA_937904535.1 uncultured Planctomycetaceae bacterium | reverse complement strand
TTGAGCCACCGCACTCCTGGGGGTGGCCGGCAGTAACACGGAGCCGACTAAGCAGACTGCCAAGCCGAGTGCTGAGAGGGGGCGGCGCGAAAAAACAAACCGTTGCATGGTGTAGATGTCCTTGAGTGGGCGCGACGATGGTCAGCACACAGGTGCCCTGTTCGCAAACTTCGCAAAGTGTACCCCTTGGGCTCCGTCGGCGACAAGCAAGCCCGCCCGCAAACTCCGTGCGAATCGTTAAAAACCCCAGGCGGAAGCACTGATCGCAAGCGAACGTTTATTCGCCAATCCAGCGGCTGAGCGAATCGTGCACTTGGTCGCCTTCGATCGTTTCGTACGCTTCCAACAGGTCTGCGACTTCGGCGATCACTTGCCAAAAGGCATCGCTGCTGATCAGCCGGTACAGCTTTTCGGTGGTGATTTCAATCAGCGCGTGAACTTGGCGTTCACCGCGGACCAACGAACTAGCGAACTCCTGCGCGAGTTGCCAGTCGCCGGCCCACTGCGGCAGAGAATGCAGCGGGCACCGCTCGCCGCTGTGGATCATCTCGGCCACCGGGCCAGCTAGTACCGCCATCAACTCGCGCTGGCACAGCTCTCGCGGAGTCAACCCGCGGTGGTGCCAGCGGATGGCCGCATCACCGTCGCGCCGAGGGCCATCGTCCCAATCCGGCTCCAGCGTGACCGACAGGACTTCGGCCCCCAGCCAGGCAGCGACGACTGCGTGCCCGGCTTCGTGATACGCAACGGCGGTGCTCATTCCAGCGGCTGCAGGTCGGCGAACGCCACCCGAAACGACTTCGTTTTGCCGTCGTCAAAGCGAATCGTGGCCATCGATTTCGCACCTCGCCCGGTGATCGAAACGATCGTGCCTTCGCCGTAACGCGGATGCAGCACTGCCATACCGGCGGTGAAGTTTGCGGTCACCGGCTGAGGGGAAGCCGCCATCTGCGCGGCAGTCTTGACCATCGGCGGCAGCGCGGGAAGCGGACGCTGGCGACTGGGCATCGCAATGGCCGCCCGATCTTCATCATCCAGTTGACAAAGATCGTCTGCGTCCTCCTGCACCAGGTCATCATCGACACCCAGATCCCACGATTCCGGATAGTCCTGGTCTTCGAAATAGTCGTCGTCGCGCGTCGCCTCGATCTGCCGCATGTCTTCGCGCGGCAATTCCATCAGAAACGGGCTGGGGATTACCGGGCGGAACTCGCCGTGCACCGTCCGGCACTGACAATAGCTCAGCTGCAGCCGCTGCTGGGCGCGGGTGATGCCGACGAACAGCAACCGCCGCTCTTCTTCGATTTGATCTTCGCTCTCTTTGCTGCGGGCATGGGGCAGCAAATCATCTTCGACGCCGATGATGAACACCCGCGGGAACTCCAGCCCTTTGGAAGCGTGCAGCGTCATGACCGTGACGCGGTCGTTGTTGTCTTCCCAGTCGTCGGTGCTTGAGACGAGTGCGATCAGTTCGAGGAACTCTTCGAGCGATCCGTCTTCGGGGTGCTGGCGGTCAAACTCAACGGCTGCCGTGACCAGTTCGTCGACGTTCGCCAGCGGGCTGTTGTCTTGTTCTTCATCGGCCGTGCGCTGCAGGTATTCGCGGTACTGCGTTTCCTCGAGCAGGTACAGCACGAGGTCTTCGACCGTCGCCGTGGCTTTGACACACAGCGCGTCGTACAGCGCCACGAACGCAGCGACCTTCGCGGCCGAGCGTTTGGGGATCGACGCGATCAAACCGGCTTTGCGCGATGCTTCGAGCAGCGAAATGTTTTCTTCATCCGCGGCCTGACGCAAGCGTTCGATCGTCTTGGCACCGATACCCCGCGGCGGCACGTTGATGATCCGCTGCAAGGCAACATCGTGTGACGGGTTGTTGATCAGGTGCAGGTAGGCCAGCAGGTCCTTGATCTCTTTGCGCTGATAGAACTCGGTGCCGTTGACGATTTGGTACGGCAGGCTCCGACGCCTGAGGGCGTGCTCGAGCGACCGAGTGAGCGCGTTCATGCGGCAGAAGATCGCGCAGTCGCGCGGTTGGCATTCGCCATTCATCACCGCCGTCGCGATCTGGTCGGCGATATCATCGGCTTCGCCAGCCGAGTCGGTGTAGCACTTCAGATCGACCGGTTCACCTTCGGGATTCTCGGTAAACAACTGCTTGTGCTTGCGTCTCCGGTTGTGGCGGATCAGTTGGTCGGCGACGCGGAGGATATTCGGGGTGCTGCGGTAATTCTGCTCCAGCCGCACCGTCTTGACCGACGGGTAGTCGTGCTCGAAGTCGAGGATGTTGTTCAGGTCAGCGCCGCGCCAGCCATAGATCGACTGGTCCGGATCGCCGGTCACCGACAAGTTCGGGTAGTCGATCGACAGCGCGCGGACGATCGCGTACTGAGCTAGGTTTGTGTCTTGGTATTCGTCGACGAGGATGTAGCGGTAGCGGGCGTCGAGTTCCGCGCGAATCTCTTCGTTGTCGCGCAGCAGCGTCGCGACGTGCAGCAGCAGATCGTCGAAGTCGACGGCGTTGGCCGTCATCAACTGGCGCTGGTAGACCGGGTAGACCCGAGCAGCGACCTGTTCGTTGTGCCGGACCGGGTTCTCGGCCATCATTTCGGCCGTGATCAGGCGATTCTTCGCTCGGCTGATCACGTTGGCGACCTGGTCGGGAGACGTGTGCGACATCGAGACATGGGCTGCCTCGCAGGCCCGTTTGATCGCCTGCCGCGAATCGGCCGCGTCGTAGATCGAGTAGTTTTCGCTCAGGCCCACCTGCGGGGCGTAACGCCGCAGCAGCCGCGCGCAGAAACGGTGAAAAGTGCCCATCCAGACCGGCTGATCCGGCGCAAGCGACTGGACGCGCATCCGCATTTCGTCCGCCGCCTTGTTCGTAAACGTCAGGGCGACGATCTGCCATGGCGGAATGCCATGTCGCAACAGGTTGACGATCCGGTGCGTCACGACGCGGGTCTTGCCGCTCCCAGGACCCGCGAGCATCAACAGCGGTCCGTTCACATGTTCGACCGCTTCCCGCTGGGCGGCGGTCAGTCCACTCAAAATGTCGTCCATGAGAAACGGCCGCCAAGGCGGCTCACGAGAGGGTCAAACAGAAGGGCGACCGGTCGCCGGGCGATCGCGTCCAGCGCTCCCATCCTAAGCCCTGAACACCCGTGCGCGAATCCAAACCGGCGGTTTTGTCCGATCGGTAACCTTTCCATTCCAGCCAGCCGGGGCGGCGAAGGTTGCCCGGAGGCGGGGTTGTGGGCCGCGATGGCGGTTGCCCTGGGTTGGCCAGTCACCGTGTCGGCCGAAGCTCATCTGCAGGCATGGGGCTAACCGCCAGCCGGGAGTTCAAGCTGCGAGGGAACGGGCTCCACCGTCTGCAAATGCTCCTGAGCCGCGGCTTGGAGAGCAGCGATGACTTCTGGATGCTGAGCAGCGATGTTCCACTTTTCACCGGGATCGTGCTCGAGCTGGAACAGCAGCGGTGGGTCGTGTTCGTGAGGCTGGGTGTCGCCAACATACGCGCCTTGCGTGATGAAGTGCGCCTTCCAGGGGCCTTTGCGGATCGCCATCAATCGGGTGCCACGGTAATAGTGGACAACATCGCGTGGGCTGGGTTGCTGAGCGGTGAGCATTTCTGTCAGGTCAAAGCCATCGATCGGACGGTTGCTGGGCAAATCGGCACCAGCCAGCGTTAGGCTCGTCGCGTAGATGTCGAGAGTGCTGCCTAGCCCGGGCTGAGTTTGACCTGCAGGAATCTGGCCTGGCCACCACGCTATCGTCGGTACCCGCATGCCGCCTTCCCACGTCATCCCCTTCCCTTCCCGCAGCACTCCAGCCGAGCCTCCGTGCGATTCGAATGACAGCCACGGACCGTTGTCGCTGGTGAACCAGACCAAGGTCCGCTCCTGGATTCCCAGTTCTTTCACCGTGCTCAGCACTTGACCGACGCTCCAGTCGATCTCTTCGATCACATCGCCGTAGAGTCCGCGCGGACTTCGTTCTGCAAACTCAGGTGAACGAAACAGCGGCACATGGGGCAGGTTGTGCGGTAGGTACAGAAAGAACGGTTGCTCGCGATGCTCGCGGATGAACGCTACCGCCTGCTCGGTATAACGCCGTGTGATCGTTGTCTGATCGGCAGGACGCTCGATGATCTCCTCGCCCCGCATCAGCGGCACCTGAAAGAACGGCGTCTGTGGGTTTTGGAAGGCAGCTCTTCCCGCCGGCGCATCGCTGGCCCGATCCATGTCGTTGGAATAGGGGATACCAAAATAAAGATCAAAGCCGTGCCGGGTTGGCAGGAATTGCGGCAGATGGCCAAGGTGCCACTTCCCGATGCAGGCCGTGGCGTAGCCCTGTTCGCGCAGCGCTTCCGCGATCGTGAGCTCATCGGCCGGTAGGCCACCGCCGGAGTTCGGGAACAACACGCGGCGACGGTCGCTGCACATTCCACTGCGGATTGGCAGACGCCCGGTCATCAGCGCCGCACGGCTCGGTGTGCACACCGATGAAGCTGAATAGAACTGGGTCAGGCGAACGCCCTCGGCGGCCATCTGGTCGAGATGAGGAGTGCGAATGGTCGGGTGTCCAAAACAGCCCAGGTCGCCATAGCCGAGATCGTCGGCAAAGATCACGATGATGTTCGGAGGAGCGTCTGCTGCGGTCGCAGGGGCCGGCTGAGCGCCGACCGTCGCAGCGCTGGTCAACAGATACGCCAAGATCAGGGACAGGAAACGCATGTCGGCAGCCTCGCCGCGAGTTTGAAAATGCCTAGTAATCGGAAGGTCCTGCTGTATCTCTACAGCGAGGCCTCACTATAGCCACTGAGATGTTGAGTCGGGTTTGCGGCGCGGGGCTTGCGGACACTCGGTTGCCGGCTCTGTCCCGCCACGGTTGCTTCCGTGCACGCCGCATCACGGCAGCGCTGTGTATCAACACCGGACGACTGCGATTGAGGCACCTGGCACTTTACTAAGAATGATTCAAGGGACGCGATTGCATGATGGAAACGCTGAACTGGGTGGTTCCGTATGTTTGGGAAATGATCCGAGAAGATATCTTCTGGGTTGGGCGGACGGTGGTAGCCGGGGCAATCGCAGCCGTGATCGGGATCGAGCGTGAACAGGCTGGCAAGGCAGCTGGAGTGCGCACCCACATGCTCGTCGGGATCGCTGCGTGTACCTTTGCCAGCGTCGGCAACATGGTTTCGGGCGAGACCAATCAATTTCGCTTTGATCCCCTGCGCGCGGTCGCAGCGGTGGCAACCGGCATCGGTTTTCTTGGCGGCGGCATCATCTTCGTCACCGACCGGCGTGATCACGTCCGCGGGTTGACTACCGCAGCTTCCATCTGGGCAACCTCAGCGATTGCCGTAACGGTCGCCTTCGGGCACTTTGTATTTGCGATCACTATGGCGATCATCCTGTTTGTGGTGCTTCGCTGGATCAAATTCTTTAGTGTTCGTAGCGACGAATTTAATAGCGATGATAGCCGGCCTCCGGACGGTCACGCCGAACCCGGCGAACGATGAGATCTTGTAGCGCAGGGAACTCCTGTAACGCAGGCTGATGATGTCCCCTACCCTAGCCCGGGACTCAGGCGGGCCGCGGTGCTGAGGTAGTACGATAACTCGTGCGTCTGATTTGCCGGGCTCAGGGGATGCGGCAACCGCACACTCAATGGCTTATTTCAAGTCGGCCCAGGTCTTGCCGACGCCGACTTCGACCTTCAGCGGCACTCGCAGCGGCATCACGCTGGTCATTTCCTGGCGGACCAGTTGCTCCAAGTCGTCGACCTGATCGGCAGCGACTTCGAACACCAATTCGTCGTGAATCTGCAGCAGCAGCTTGGCCTGCAATTGCGACTGCGCCAGCCGGCGGTGCAGCGCGACCATGGCACTTTTGATGAGGTCGGCTGCAGAGCCTTGAATCGGTGTGTTGATTGCAATCCGCTCGGCTTCGGTCAGGCTGCGACGTTTGCTTGGTTCGAGCTGTGACAGATCGCGCACGCCTTGGATGGCCCGCCGCCGCCCGAGCATCGTCTGCACAAAACCGTTGCGGCGACAGTCGAGCAAGGTCTGCAGCATGAACTCTTGCACGCCAGGGTAGCGCGCAAAGTAGAGTTCGATGTAGGCGGCCGCTTCGTCTTTGCTGATCCCCAGCGTCCGCGCCAGGCCGAACGGACTTTGGCCGTAGACGATCCCGAAGTTGATCGTCTTGGCCATTCGCCGCATGTCCGGGGTGACGGCCGCTTCCTCCACGCCGTTGACTTCCGCAGCGACGCGAGTGTGGATGTCGCTGTCCTGGGT
>CALELC010000517.1 GCA_937904535.1 uncultured Planctomycetaceae bacterium | reverse complement strand
GCTATCCGGTCAGAACTAAGATTCCGGCGCGCCCGGATTTTGGTCACCACCTCAGCTGTTATTTCCGTTGCTGACAAACGCTGCCGCTGCACTCTAGTCACCAGAGTGTTTAGTGCAGCCTTTGCATCGACCGGCGGAGCGGTCGGCCACCTTAGCTCACCACCTACCATGGCCGCGGCGTCTACCTACGCCTCACGACTCACGCGATTCGACGGCGACGTTGGGCGGGGCACTCGTGTTTGTTGGTTGCTCCAACACGTCCTGCAACTCGCCGCGTTCAATCGCTTGGCGAGTCTGCACATCGGTGGCTCGTTTGATCTCGCGAGTCTCACTGGGCGACGCTGGCACGGCTTCCGCGTCCAGTTCACTCAGCACCTGCTGCAGCGCTGCAGGGGCGATTAACCCGTGCTCGGCAGCATGACGCGCCATCGAAAAACTGTCGGCGGCCAGCATCAACATGCTACCGCTGTCGAGCACCTGTTTGGCCAGTTCCTCAATTGCACGCACTCGGTCAGGTGAACGAGTGACGTTGCGGATGTAGACCGCCTCCACTCGTCCGGGAAACTCCTGCACCACCTGGGCGTAGATTTCGGGATCATGCTGGCCGCTATCCCCGATCAGCACCACCGGCAGAGCGTGGTATCGCTGCAGCATATCGCGGATCAACAGCATTTTGTGATCCTCGGCTCGCCGCGGAATTGGACGCTTCCAGGAGATCCCCCATTCACGCAAAAACAAAATCGGTCCGATCGGGATGCGGTGCAGACTGAAAAATTCCTGCAGCACTTCATAGATGCTCCACGGGGCGCGGGACACGTACAGCATCGGATTGAGTTGATTTCCGGTCGGCCCGTCATGCAGTGCCCGGTACAGCGAGGCGACCCCAGGGAACGCAACCCGGCTGCGCGGTCCCTGCATGAAGAGACGCCAGATCATCTTGGCCTTATTCACCACCCCCGTGTACATCACCGTGTCGTCGATGTCGCTGATGACAACTCGCTCGGCCGTAGGCGGTGGCACAAACACCTCACCGTGAACGGTTGCTCCGGGACTGCTGGTGAGTTCTGCTGGTTCAAGGAGTTGAAGTTCAACCCGGTACCAGAGCCGATCGCTGGTCAGCCGCTGGTTGGGACGCAGGCAGACGCGAAAGTAACCGTCACTGTCGGTCTGAAAACGAGCCGCGACGTCGGTAACCGCGGGCCCATCGCCAGCGTGCTCTTTCCCAGTCGTGCAAAGCCGCGCCTCGATCACGGCACCTCCTACCCCACGACGAAATACACGCCGCACCACGTCGAGCAGGTCACGCCGCGAGGCTGTCGTACGGAGCGTGGTGCCGACGCGGTGTTGACGGAACACGCGGCCCATCAAGAAGACTTCGTCCGCAGATCCATAACCGCGATACGGCTGAATCAGAATCCCACCGCTGCCACGATCGCGTCGAACGGGGCGAGCAAGTACGTGAGCGATCCGCCCCAGCACCTGTTTTCCCGCCTGATAAATGCTGCGGATACTCATCAGTCCTTACAACTTGGGCATGCTGCTAGATTCGTTGGGAACCGTGAACGAACTTCGTATGCAAACCTGATGCCGCCAGCTATACAGTTGCTAGCAATACGCGATTTTCACGCCCAGGTCGTGCTGGGTCACGCGTTCAGTCCGGTCCCAAACAGCCGCAGCAGCACCAACACCACGCCCGCCATCGCTACCATCATCAGTGACACGGCCACCGCCGCGCTGAGCTGACCGACGCTCAATTCCAAAAACACGGTTGTCGAGAGCACCTCGGTCCGCATGCGGGTGGCCCCCGCGAACACCAGGATCGGGCCAAACTCTCCCAGCGACCGTGCCCAAGCAATCGTGAACGCTGTGATCACGCCCCGCCAAGCCTGCGGCAGCGCCACATGCACAAACGCTTGGCCTCGGGTACAGCCGAGCGTGCGTGCGACATCTTCGGCCCGTGGGTTGATCTGATCAAAGGTGACTCGCATCGTGCGAATGGCAAACGCACAGGCCACAGCAAACTGAGCTAATACAACGGCTGGCCAGTGGTAGGTAACCGGAAACTCTACCTCATCGCGCAGCCAAGCTTCCAACTGCCAACTGCCGATCGTCAGATGAAACAGAATCAGCAGACTCAGCCCCAGCACGAGCGGCGGCAGCACAATCGGGATGTCAACCAGCGTGTCGATCAGCCAGCGGCCTGCGAATCGATACCGGGATAACAGGTAGCCCATCGGTGTAGCGACCCACAGCGACAGGATCGCTGCCAACGTGCACGACAGAATTGTCAGCCGAAACGCGGCTTGAATCTCGGGTTTAAGCAACGCATCGCGAAAGTCCTGCACCGAGGTGAACATCAGGTCCGCCATCAGCAGCAGAACAATCAGCACCACAAACGTGCTCGATAAGCCGCCCATCACCACGAAAAACGGCAGGTCGCTGCGTCGCCGACTGCTCAGCGGGACGACCGGCGAAACGAGAGAGCTTGGCTCAGTCATTGGCGGCCAGCTCATTTTGCTCGACCAGTCCAAACCCTTCGATCTCGAATACGCGTCGCGATTCGGCACTGTTGATCCGCTCGTACAGGCGAGTCGCTAGCTGTGGGTACTGGGACTCGTGCGAGACCGCCCAGGGTTGAGTCGCGATCGCCGCTGCAATGCCTTCGATCGGCACGGCATCGAGGAACTCGGCTGCCGTGGTCGCGTGACTGCGGTACACGATGGCCGCGTCGAGCGACCCGGCCTGCATCTGGTTGACCAGCATGTCACCGCTGGGAGTTTCCATCTGCACGTTGGCCAGCAATTGATCGCGCAGGCCGCTCTCCCGAAAGGTGTTCTGCGTCAGCCAGCCCATCGCACTTTGCTGCTGATGACCGATGCCCAGCATGATTCCCGGCTGAGTCAGATCTTGCAGCGACCGGATGTTCTTGGGATTTCCCTTGGGGACCGCGATGACCAGTACGTTGCGCGAGATTGGCACCGGATTCGGGAACAGATCGACCACCTGATCCATGAACTCGGTGTCACAGGCAAAATAAGCATCGGGATGCAGCCCGCTCTTCATCTGCGCCACCAAAATCCCACAACCGTTGTAAACGCGGGTCACACGCACTCCTTCGCGCTGTTCAAACTCGACGATCGTTTTCTCGACCGCCGGGCGGAGCATCGAGCCAATAAACAGCGACAGTTCCGGTGCGTCGCTCCAAGCATCTCCTGGAGCGGTTTCGAACCCGTGCTCGGCAAATCGAACCATTCCGCGATCTTTGGCAGAGACGTAACGCGCGAAATGGAGCGCCGCGCTGGGTTGGCGAGAACTCGAGATCACGCCGATCGTGACCGGTGACTCTATCGGTTCCAGCACGTCGAGCTGGACGGCTTTTAGATCCGGATACCCGTGCAACACGGCGTCATAGACGATGCCGACATCGGCGGCTCCGACCAGAACGTCGTTGGCCACCTCGCTGACGGTCGTGCGATAGGCATCGGTCGCCGCATCGAGCCGTTCCCAGAAGCCCGCACGCTCAAGTGCCTGCCGAGTCATCTTGCCGATGGCCGAGGCATCGGGACTGGCCTGCACCAGTCGGACATCGTCAGCCAATAGATCGTCAAATGTCTGAAAACGCTCCGCCGCATCGCGCCGCACCACCAGCACCGCTTGCATGCGAGCGATGTCGATCGTCTCTTCGATCAGCCCTTTCTCTTTGCCAAGCGTCAGGAAGCTTTCGTCCGCCGGCAGGTACAAATCGCCTGTACCGCTGACCTCGATCGAGGACAGCAGTGTTTGTGACGGGCCGTACTGTATCTCAACCTCGCGGCCAAACTCACGCTGGTAATCCGCTCGAATCGCCTCGATCGCTTCGCGATTGGCAACCGCACAATACAGCAGCACTGGGGCACCAGCGGTCCGGTCGCTGCCCGCTCGCGGCCACAGCGACTTACCACCGACCAGAGATGCGATCAGGACGCCAGCCAGAGCGAGTGACCCGAGCATCACGCCCAGAGAACGATTCATGGCAACTACCTACAAAGGGGCGGCGTGTGCACACCGGGCATGACGCCGGAAAAGCCACGATTGTAGTGTCTGACCAGAGTGTCGAGGGCAGTGGCGATGATTTTTCACCGCCTCGAGGTCAACTGATCGCTCAGCGATCCAGGGCAACTTCGTCTCGTTTGCGGCGGTCGCAGAACGATTCGTTAATCCCATGCCAATGCGTCACTTGAGGTTCGCCGACCTTCCAGCAGAGTCGCACCGGGCGGCAGTTATGCGCGGCTGGAAAGTCAAAGGCGCCTTCCTCGAGCGAGTCGACCACCACGCCGAGGTCGGAAAGCTCACGCTGCAACTCGCGCAGTCGTTCATCTTGTTGCCGAAACGCTTCTTTGACGCAGTCGAGTTCCTCGGTAAAGATCTGAATGTCCGTCGGGTGAGGGAGGCTGTTGATCCCTCGGATTTGGGCCGCTTCGTCTTGCAGATCGCGCCACGTGCTCAGCAGGTCGTCAGCGATGCGACCGACCAGCGGCAAAATGCGGTTTGCGGATTCGTAGGTGAAGGTGCGAAGATTCCCCGCCGAGACCGGCCCACGTGCGTCTCGGGGGGCTAAGCGGCTGGGGGCAATCGATTCAGCGGAATCGTCGCTGGATGAAAACTGGACCATTTTTGAGTTCGGCCGAAAAAAACGGTGATTGGTGTTCGCCGTGTTTGTGGAGACAGACGCGTTTTCGTGACCGGCATTCAGGTCGCGGCGTCACGAAAAATGCTTACCCATAAGACGTCCGCCGATTCCCCGAGGTTCATCGAAATCCCGGTCCGCGGGCCGAGTTTCAAACGATTCCTCCAGGCCTCCTGCTAGCCGCCTCAAAGTCGTCTCCAGCCGCGACTTGGGAGTAACCGCATACCAAAGGTCGACACAATCAGAAAAAACTGGCAAAAAACAATCGCAATTTCTGGATTTGGACTTGCAATCGCTTGACGGGCAGCCTTGATAACGTAGAGTGAAGGAGCGGAATGGGCCATTGACGTTGCCGAAAAATTGTCGTACCGCCCCCTGCACTCGATCGCTGACGGGTTGTTGTCCGTCGCTTACATCACCGCAGCCGAGGAAACACCGGCGGTAGCAAAGGAATGAATCATGTTAGTACTGTCGCGAAAAAAGAACGAGAGCATCGTCATCAATAACGACATTCGGATTGTCGTCGTTGAAATCCGCGGTGACAAGGTCAGACTGGGCGTGGAAGCTCCGCGGGAAGTGCCGGTGCACCGCCATGAAGTCTATGAGGCGATCCAAAACCACCGGCAAACCGAGGCTGGCGACGCGGCTCTGGAATCTTGACCAAGTTTTTGTCATGAACCCTTGACGCCCGTCCGATCTCATGGTTAACTCTGGGCACTTCGGTTGGTGACAGCCAATCGCAGCAACGGCCCCTTCGTCTAGCGGCCTAGGACATCGCCCTTTCACGGCGGTAACACGGGTTCGATTCCCGTAGGGGTCATTTCGTTGCTATCCGGCAGCCTTGGTTGCCACTAAACCCCGGGATTTACCTCCCGGGGTTTTTTTACGTCGGTCCGTTTCGGCATTCGTCGACGACGTGCGGCATCCGGAGGCCGGCAAGCGATCAGGTTCGATCGCTTGGCCCAGACCGGCCTCGCGGCTGCTCGCTAGCATTCTTCGCAAGCCACGGCCGCTTTTTAGGGCGTCTCTCGCCAAGCGCCGTTGGTAAGGAGGCGTCGCCTGGCTTGCTCGCCTCGCAGGCCCACTTGGTCCTGCGGATCAATTGCAACTCGGCGAATGCGATCCGCTAGTCTGTGGCACGCGATCGCTTCACCGCTGACGGCGCCAGCGCGGGTCAAACGGATTGGCACGCTGACCGGCAAGGCCAGAGGAACGCTGGCGAGCGAAAGTTCCCGCCGCTGCGGTCCTGCCCGCTTGTGGTTCAAAAGCTGCTGGGGGACAGCGTCGTTCGCCCTCGCAGGGAATGCCCAGTGAAGGCAAGCGGCCTGGAACGCATCTCGTAAGCTTCCCGGCGACCGGCCGAACCCGTTCTTGGGCGTGAAATGCCGGCATCTACAACCGGCTCGCCCGCTGTGGGCCGCTCCTGCCAATGCCGATCACGATGACGCGGCTTATCGCTGCAACGAAGCCGACCTACAGTGCGATCAGCAAGAGGAGCAGTAGCGACGGCACCAGCAGAGTCGCGGCAAGGAGCATCAGCGCTGTGCGGCCGCGGCGCGTGGCTGCTTTCCAGGTCGTGATGGAGATTCCCAGTGAAAACAGGGAGGGTGTAATGGCAACCA
>CALELC010000516.1 GCA_937904535.1 uncultured Planctomycetaceae bacterium | reverse complement strand
TGGAGGTGAACGGACTTGAACCGATGACCCTCTGCTTGCAAAGCAGATGCTCTCCCAACTGAGCTACACCCCCGCCGCAACACTCATTCGCTGCTGCTAGCCGTAGCCAGCGGTGGCAAGCGAATGAAGTGGGCGTGCCAGAACTCGAATCTGGGACCTCGTCGTTATCAGCGACGCGCTCTAACCAACTGAGCTACACGCCCGTGCGGGTATCATCATTCAGGAACGGCGATTTGGCAACGCCGGGTCAGCAAAAATTGCTGTTTTCCGGCACACCCACGACCGTTTCTCAGGCCGCAGAACAGTGATCTGTTCGACTGGCCTTCGAATGAGCCGCAAGTGTACAAACCAACTCGCCGGTGTCAAACCGGGTAGGCCGACAAAGTTCTGTTTTCGGCAACGGAGCTTTTTTGCTTAAATAGAGTTTCCGGTTTTCTGCCGGGTTCGCAGCGCTTGCCACCAGAAAGGATTCTCATGCTCGAAAAGTTGTTTGCTCGCATACCGATCCCTGCCCGCTCTGCACGTGCGGGCGTTGTCCGCTCGCGAAGTGCGGCTCAGCTCGGTTCGGTTGAGTCGGTAGTACGTTCGGTAGCGGCAGCTGCACCCTCTGCACGTCCGGCGGTGCGAGTGTTGGCCTGTGCGTTGCTCGGTTGCGGTGCCCTCAGCGCGCCAGCGGCCGCTGCTCCGCCGAGCGCCGACGTGGCTCTCGGGCTGCAGCCGGTTCAGAGCGATGTGCCGTTCTACAAGGTCGCGAAGGACGATGTGGCTAACTGCCGAGTAACGGATCTGCGTGAAAATGGCTGGTCGGGCTGGACGGTCGAAGCGGCTGACGGGTCCCGGCTGCGACGCTTCGCCGACACCAACGGCGACAAGAAGATTGATCTGTGGTGCTATTACGACCAGGGGATCGAAGTCTACCGAGACATTGACTCTGACTTTAACGGTAAAGCGGATCAGTACCGTTGGTTGGGAACTGCTGGCACCCGCTGGGGCATCGACAAGAACGAAGATGGCAAGATCGATTACTGGAAGCAGATTTCCGCGGAAGAAGCGTCCGCGGAACTGATCGCTGCGATCGCGAAGTCGGATGCCGAGCGATTCGCCCGCTTGGTGGCCACCGAACAGGAAATCAAAGAGTTAGGGCTGGGACCAGCGACTGCTGATCGAGTGACGAAGAAGGCTGCCAAGGCGACGGCTGACTTCGCTGCGCTGGTGAAGCAGCAAAAAGCGGTGGGGCCGGCGGCCCGTTGGGTGCAATTTGCCTCGACCGCTCCTGGGATCGTGCCAGCCGGAACCGACGCCTCGACTCGCGATTTGCGGATCTACGAAAACGCCGTGGCGATGTTTGAAGACGCCGGACAAGGTGGTCAGGTGATGATCGGCACGCTGTTGCAAATCGGTGACGCCTGGAAACTGGTCGATGCACCGCAGGTGGTGGCTGACGATCAGCCTCTGGCCCAAACGCCGGGCACGTTCTTTACGCCCGGCGGTGTGGCGACCACGACCGCGGCGCGGCCAGCGATGGGCGCCGAGACTCAGCAATTGGTGAGTGCGCTGGAGAAAATCGACCGGGAATTGGCCGCTGCGCAGTCGCCAGCCGATCAGGCCGAACTGAACCGCCGCCGAGTAGACGTGGTCGAGCAATTGATCGCGAACTCATCGACCGCTGCGGAACGTGACACGTGGATGCGCCAGTTGGTCGACACGGTTAGCGTTGCGGTGCAAAGCGGCGTCTATCCCGAAGGGCTGGAGCGTCTGCGGAAGTTCAGTAGCGAGTTGTCCAGCAACGAGAAAGAACTTCAGTCCTACGTGCAGTTCCAAATCATCAGCACGGAATACGTCAAACGGCAGGTGCCTGATGCCGACTTTGCCAAGGTTCAGGAATGGTACCTCACCGAACTGACGAAGTTTGTGGAGCAGTTTCCGACCAGCCCCGAGGCGGCGCAGGCGCTCCTGCAACTGGCGTTGAGCAAGGAGTTTGAAGAGAAGGAAACCGAAGCGCTGGAATACTACAACCGGGTCGCCCAGTCGTTCTCTGGGACAGACATGGGCGAGAAAGCTGCCGGTGCGGTGCAGCGCCTGGAATCCAAAGGCAAGGTCCTGAACTTCAAGGGCCGAACCGTCAAGGGCGAAGCATTTGACCTCGCGAAACTGCAAGGCCGCCCGGTGATCATCCATTACTGGGCAACGTGGTGCGAAGCCTGTAAGAACGACATGAAGTTGCTGCGGCAGTTGCAGGCGAAGTATCACAACGCCGGCCTGCAGATTGTGGGTGTCAACGTCGACAGCTCCCGTTCGCAAGCGGAAACCTACTTGCAGGCGAACTCGGCACCGTGGATTCACCTGTATGAGGACGGCGGCTTGCAATCCAGCGGTTTAGCCAAGCAGCTGGGAGTGCAGACCTTGCCGATGATGCTGCTGATCGATGACAAAGGCCGCGTTGTTTCCAACAACATTTATGCTGCGAGTCTCGATGCCGAGTTGGCAAAAATTGCTCGCCCGGCGACAGCGGCAAGGCCACGTTGATGTCGGCTGAACTTCTCAACCCGCCGCGTGTGTCTGGTGGCGACGCGGCGGGAGATGGCGAGCAGCGGTGTGCCACTGAGACACCGCTGCGGCCGCAAACTTGTTCCCGCCAAAGACGCCTTGCGAAAGCAGCGTACTGGCTAGCCCTGACGGCAACCGTAGCAGTTGTAGCTATCAACGGTTCGCTGCCGCTCGGGGGCGGAGGAACAAACTCTTCGCTCAGGCTTGCAGGTTTTCCAACCGACAGCGAGCTGCTGACGTCGGCGGCTACCGCAGAGGTCTCGGCGCATGAGGCACCGCTGTTTGCGCAGGCCTTCTTCGAAGCGGTGCCCGCAGCCCCGTCGGTACATGCCTCGACGCTCGCACGGCTGCCCGATGGCGGACTGGTCGCGGCATGGTTCGGCGGCACACGCGAAGGCGCCAAGGATGTGGCGATCTACGGATCGAACTGGGATGTCAGCAGCGGCAATTGGGAGCCTGTACGGCTGCTGTGCGAGCGCGCACAAACGAGTCGCGAGCTGGGCCGGGATGTGAAGAAGCTCGGCAATCCGGTGTTGCATTGCGACGATAGCGGACGATTGTGGCTGTACTTTGTGACGGTCTCG
>CALELC010000515.1 GCA_937904535.1 uncultured Planctomycetaceae bacterium | reverse complement strand
CGAACCAGTCCCACGAGATGCCTGGCTCCCAGACCTGCTCTCCTACCTATTTGAATAAGCCTGTCAGCTATTGGCTGCGATACGTTGCGGATCCCGATCCGCTTCACCGGCGGCTGGGCGCTCACGCTTTAGGTCTCATCGGCGCCGAAGCCGGGCCTGATGCCGTCGCGGCCCTGACCGCAGCGCTCGACGATCCCAAGAACTTCGTGCGCATCTGGGCTGCTGCAGCGCTGGCATCGGTGGACTCGTCACAAGGGCGGGCGTTCGCTGTCCTCCTCGCAGGACTGCACGACGAACAAAGCTTTGTCCGCAGTTTGTCGGCATGGCATTTAGGCCGTCTCAGCGCGATCTTACCCGACAAAGAATCGACCGTGCCGCTGCTCCAACAGCTCCTTCAGGATGACGATCCGAGTGTCCGCGCCGAAGCCGAACTTGCGATTAAAGCACTTCAGGCCGACAGCGCTCGTCCGGCGGGGTAGCAGGTAATAACGGGGGAGCTCCCCGCGCGAACGCCTGTGCAACGTTCGCCGCCCGCAGCCAACCTTTAAAAACCGTGACCCGGGTGACGGCGCTCAGACTCTAGGAACTCGCGCTGCGGTAGCTCTTGAGCGAGCGTTTGAACAGCCAGCGACTGAAGCCCACACTGCCCCACGTCGCCAGCAGCGCCCACAGCGCCAGCGGTAATTCCCAGGACGCCGGTGGGTCGAGCGGTCTTGCCAAAATCCTGGCCGGAACGTTCACCACAACCAGCACCGGCACTACAAAGGTGAAGAATCCCAACAGCGGTCGCCCCAACGGCGTGTTGTAGATCTCCATCGGGTAGCGACTGAAGTTGGTGATGTAAAACCAGAAGTCATACAACGATTGATTGCGTCCCAACCAAACGCTCGTCGCTGCCAAACAAATCATGACGCTATACATGATGGCCACACCGCAAAGGACGTAAAAAACGTACAGCAATACGGCTAACGGTGACGGAATCAGCGCCCCCACATCGCGCGTCGCCATCGAGTAGAGGCTTACTCCAGCGATTAGCAGACCGACCACGAAGTTCGACAAAGCACTCCACTCAATCCGCCGAAACGAAATCAGAAACTGCGTGTCGATCGGTTTAAGCAGCGCGAAGTCGAGTCCGCCGGTGCGAATCAGTTCGCTGAACTCGTTGGCGTTGGGCATAAAAAACGCCTGCACCAGACTGTTGATGAACCAAACAGTTGCCAGGAACAGGAAAAACTCATCCCGCTTCCATCCGGTGTCTTCACCAATCATCGAGGTAAAGCGGAAAATGATTAGGTAGAAGCCGACGTTCATCGCGGTCCAGGCAACGCTGCTGATGCACTGGAAAATAAAATCCGCGCGGAAGGTCATATCGCGGATCAGACTATTGCGTGCAAACGTCAGGAAAACCTTGAGGTAGTTTGGACGGGCGGTACTAGTAGCCATCATCAGTCTCCCGATCAACCTCCGAACCCGCTGTAGCGGCGAATGCCGCGGCGATACATCCCCCTACAGGCAATGATGAAAAACGCCACCCAAGCCGCTTCAATAAACAATTCACGCAGCAAGTCCTGCTCCGGAACCTTCTCCAAAAAAATCGCGGCTGGAAAATAGGCGAGGTATTTAAACGGCAACAGGTTGACGATCCACTCGATCGAGTCGGGCAACAGCGTCAAAGGGAACATGTGCCCCGACAGAAAGAAGCTGAACAACATAAAGATCAGCAGCAGCGAGTTCACCTCCAGCAGCCAGAAGCTGACCATCCCAATCGATGCTTCTAAGAAAAACCCGATCATGAACCCCAGCAACAGCGAAACGACAAACGCTGCGAAGGTATAAGGCGGCGGAAACCCGTCGGTAAAAAAACCACGAGCGAGGAAAAACACCAGCGCAAAGGGGATAATCGCGATCGCGTAATAGGCCAGTTTGTGGGCGATCCGAGTGAGCAGCAAGAACTCGACCAAGTCGACCGGCTGGATCAGGTACTTCTTGATCTCCCCCTGCCGCACCTGACTAGCGATCCCCGCAGCCAACCCCGGCATACTTGAAAAGGCACGGGCGATCATGGTCAACAGGAAATAGGCGACCATATCGGGAAAGTTATAGCCGCCCAGGCGTTGATCTTGCCCGCTACCGTCGCCCGAGCCGCTGGCGACCGCATCAAAGATGGCGCCCCAGAGAAAAATTTGAGTGATGATCGGCAGGAAACGCATCAGCGTGCCGAGCATAAAGTCGCCGCGGTACGCCAGGCGTTCAGCCAGCGCAATCTGGACGATCATCCAAGATGTACGCAGGCGGTGGAGCGGACCTAGTCGTGAAATGTCGTGTGCCGAGTTCATGATGGTCCCACTCAGCTCACTTGATGGAACAGGTCGGCAATCACATCTTCCAGCGGCGGATCCTCCACCGACACGTCTTCGATCGAATACCGCTCAAGTGTTTCAGCCAAGACCCGCGGGACATCAGCGCGAGTGACGCCGATCTTCACCTTGGGCCAGTTGGCTTCCAGCACGGTCCCCAGTCGCGACAAATTCTCAGGCTGACCACCGGCAGCAGATTGCGATGTAATGATATTTTTG
>CALELC010000514.1 GCA_937904535.1 uncultured Planctomycetaceae bacterium | reverse complement strand
CCCTGTTTAGTTTTGATGTGGTGGTCGGCAACCACCAGTTTAGTGGAAGCCAAATCTATGGTCGCACGCTGGTCGTCGGTAACTCCACCGGCAATGGCGGGACAGTCGGCACCCAGCTGGGTTGGAATCCCGGCAATGACACTTATACCGTCGTTGGCAATTTGAATGCGGGGCTGAACGTCCAGCAGGGTAGCGTGCGTGTTGGCGGTTCCATCGGCAACAACTACCTCAATCTCAATGGTGGCGGCACGGTGAAGTCGCTGGCGGGTTTTGACTCGCTCGATTTGACCGACCCTCAAACCATGCAAGCGGCGCTGCAGACGGCTTCCAATTACTTTGCGGGACTTACCCCAAGCAGCACCTATAGCGTCGTCAATAACACGCTGACCTTCACTGCCACGCCCGGCAGCGATGGAGTGGCCGTGTTCAATGTCGATGTGGCCGACCTCAACAATCGCAACTTGAACTACGCGCTTGATCTGCGTGGGGCATCTTCCGTGGTGTTCAACGTGACAGGGAAGGGAGACCTCAACGCACTGGGCAATTTCCAGTCGAGTTTTCAAAGCGCCGCTGGATCAATCCTGTGGAACTTTAACTCCACCAAGGGGACCGGGACGTTCATCGACCGCGAGTGGTATGGTTCGATCCTCATGCCCAATGCGAGCTTGACCAACCAATCGGCGATCAACGGCGGGGTGTACGTCGGCGGTACCTTCAATCAAGCGGCTGATGTCCGCCAGGTCGGCTATCAGGGCCCCACGGTCTCCGTGCCCGATAAGACCCCGGCTCCTGCCCCGAAACCACCTGAACTCAGCCTGCCCCCGGAATTGAGCTTCCCCCCCGTCACCAGCGTGCCGCCGATCGATGAAGCCGGTCCTCCTGCGGAGGATGCCCCCAGTTTGGCCACCGTTCCCGAGCCATCGACGATCCTGGTGTTTGCCGTTGGCGGGCTGATTTTCGCTGGCAACCAGTGGCGCAAACGCCGCCAGCCGAGCGTCGCCTCTGCGTCTTAATTCGCAACGCTGCTGACAGGCGTCCGCTGAGTGGCTCAGCGGACGCTTCGAGCGGCTGCCGAGTCGCACCTTGCCAGCCGATGAGCACCCACAGAGCCGTTTATTGGACGTGCTTGGAAGCCGTCCCCCAGGTTTGGCCAAATACGAACTCGGCCAACGGTTTGCGGCCCCGCGGTGCGAGATCGCGTTCGCGGAACTTCTCCGGCAACTGCTCGGGATCGGCAGCGTATCCGATCGCGAGCCCCGTCAGCGGCAACACGCCGGCCGGAACGTCGTACAGCTCACGCACTCGGTCGGGCAGAATCCCGATCATCTGGTGCACGCACAGCCCGCGGACCGTTGCCTCCACGGTCAAGCCGGCGCTGGCCAGGCCCAGGTCGTGCTCCGCAGCCGCGTTCGGTTTGCCATTCCGCGCGAAGGTTTGGCTTGTGCAACCGATCGCTAGCACCGGAGCAGCTTGCGCCCAGGCCTGATTGCCCTCGACCAGGCACGACAGCAACCGTTCATGAGCATTCGGATCCGCTTTCGTGGCAACGATGTAGGACCACGGCTGCTCGTTATAAGACGACGCCGCCCAGCGCGCCGCTTCAAATAGCGACCGCAAATCTTCATCGGCGACCGGCCGGTCTGCAAAGGCGTAAGGGCTCCAGCGACGAGCGATCGATTCGTGAACCGGATGGTCGGGGCGGGCGTGCTTCTGCGTGTTCATGTCTTGGCTTTCAGGATGACGGAGGCAAAGGAGCAAATCGAGTTCAGGCCACGCTCGCGGCGAATGCTGTACCAGCCGCGGAAACGCCGAAGAGCACCGTGATCAGGAGCGTGCTGCCGAGCGGCTTCGGGATCGGTAGCAAGCAGCTACCGGGCTCGCCAAGATCAACCCGCAGCGGTTGCCGGGGCCGGCGACACCGCCGGCGAGCTGCCATCTCAATCGGGTTGCCAGCTCGCTTGCCAGGACTGCCGGACAGTCGCTCGGGAACGCCCCGTTCCGCCTGCGCGGCCTGAAAAACGCCTCGGTTTCGCAGCCCGCCCTATGGGGCTAAAGGCCGCAGCAGATACGGCTGGCCTTTCAGCCGTCGCTTACGCTATGACGCAGGAAGGCTTACACTTGCCGCTCGGAAGGCTGCGATTTGATGCAGCCGCTGACGCGTCCCCTACTCGGATCATTCGCAGCTCGGCTATGGCTTTGATGGATAATATCGTGTCGCTTTGCAAGCGACGAGGCTTCTTGTTTCAGTCCAGCGAGATCTACGGCGGCCTGCAGGGGTTCTGGGATTACGGTCCGCTCGGCGTGGAGCTGAAGCGGAACCTCAAGGACGCTTGGTGGCGGGACATGATCACCAGCCACAACGAATTGATCACCCCGCCAGGAGCTCCGGCCCCCTATGAGATGGTCGGACTCGACTCGACGATCATCATGCACCCACAAATCTGGAAGTGCAGCGGGCACTTCGACATGTTCCACGACTACATGGTCGATTGCCGCGAAAGCAAAAAACGCTACCGGCACGATCAGATCCGTGGCCGCTGGGTCAAGCATCAGGAGAACAAAGTATTCATCACCACGCTGGCCGAAGCCGATGAGGAACAGGACGAGATCCAGCGGCGAGCGTTGAAGTTCTTCAAGCTCCGCCCGAAGGATGCCGACACGTTGTCCTACGACGGACCGAGCACAACGCTCGACAAGATCGACGAGTTCGATCGCGTGCTCGCGCCGGACGCGAAGGAACTCGGTACGCTGACCCCGCCGCGCGAGTTCAATCTGATGTTCAAAACGACCATCGGCGCGCTCGGTGGCGAGGACGACTATGCGTTCCTACGCCCCGAGACAGCTCAGGGGATTTTCGTCAACTTCAAGAACGTCCTGGACAGCAGCCGCGTCGCGCTGCCGTTCGGCATCGCGCAGATCGGCAAGAGCTTCCGCAACGAGGTCACCCCGCGGAACTTCACCTTCCGCTCGCGCGAGTTCGAGCAGATGGAAATCGAGTTCTTCTGCCATCCAGCCACTTCGCATGATTGGTACCGCTACTGGCG
>CALELC010000513.1 GCA_937904535.1 uncultured Planctomycetaceae bacterium | reverse complement strand
TTTCACCGGCTCGATACAGCTGGCGTTGGCTGGCGAGCAACGACGAGTTCGTCGTCGGTCGGAATCGAGCGAGGGTAACCTCCGTCCTGATTTCACCAGACGATCTGGCGGGCGTCAAAGACGGGGCCTTCCACACAAGTTCGCTTGTAGTCCCAGGGCTGGTCTTCGGCCGGCCGGACCATCGCCACACAGGTAAAGCAGATTCCGATCCCGCATGCCATCGGCGTTTCCAGCGAAACTTCACAAGGAATCGAACGCGCCAGGCAGCCCTCGGCCACCTTCTGCATCATGATTTCCGGCCCGCAGCTAACGACGCGGATCGACTGCTCGGGTGCCGCGGCAAGATCTTGATCGAGCAGATCCGATAGCCGCTGTGGAACACGCGCCGACACGCCAGCGGTGCCATCATCGGTGCAAAGTTGTACGTCGATCCCGGTGGCGCGGAAGTCGTCGACGCCGGCCAGCAGACCCGCGGTGCGCGCTCCATACACAATCCGCACCTGCTTGGCCCAGCCCGTCGGCCGCGGCGCCGCGCTTGAGCCATATTGCCGAGCTCCGGTCGCTTCCTTGGCAAGCATCAGCATCGGTGTTTGTCCAACACCGCCGGCCGCCATCACCAGCAAATCACAGGGGGTGGTGGAAAAACCATTGCCGAGCGGCCCCCAAACCGACACTCGCGTGCCAACCGGTGACTCCGACAGCGGCGTCGTCAGGGCGCCTTTGCGAATGAACGCCAAATCGATCCAGTGGGGTTCGCCCGACGCATCATCGATCACGTCGTAAACCGCTAGCGCTCGACCGATCAGCGGCGTCTCGCGGCCGCTCAGCCGAATCATCACGAACTGCCCCGGCACCACCGTCCGCGCGATCTCCGGCGCCGCCACGCGGACACAATAGGTATTGGTGGCCAGTTGGCGAAGTTGCTCAATGGCGGTATCAACACAAACGACCGAGCTATCCGGTCGCTGCGGGCCCGAAAGGGTCCCCACTGAACTGCAACTGCTCATCATCAGCTTCCTTTCTTCCGCCGCGCGGCTGGCCGCCCCTTGCCGGGCCCGCCCGCACGTTTGCCGGGTCCAGACAATTTGCCCGATCGGCCTCGGGCAGCCGGTTTGCCGCCAGAGTTCCGCTTCGGTCGCGGCTGGACGACATGATCTTTCAATTGCGGCTTAGGCGAGTCGCTTCTAACCGCCGGATCAGCTCCGATCACGACCCCGGTTCGCGAGCCGCCTAAATCCGGCAAGCCTTCCACGATCAGCGGCTGAGCTTGGCCACGTCCCCGCGCTGGCCGACCGCCACTTTGCCCTCCAGCCCGTGACGCCGGGGCCACGCGTGAGGCAACCGGCTTACCCGCGCGAGCTGGCCGGCCCGCGGGCGACGCAGCCCGTCGCTTGCCAGGGGCTGATGCTCGCGGACGCTCGCCGGACGACTCCGCGACCGCTCCTCGGTCCTGAGGCTGCGGAGCTTTCAGCTTGCGGATCTCTTCAAACGTCAGTTTTCGGTAGGCCCCGGTCGGCATCTCGCCCAACCGCAGCGGACCAATCGCAATCCGCTTGAGCGTTTGCACCTTGTGTCCCAAGCGGGCCAGGATCCGGCGGATCTCGCGGTTTTTGCCTTCCCGCAGCGTGATCTCCATCTCCGTCGCCTTCGACTTGGCCTTCAGCACTCGGGCGCCTTCGACTCGCACCAAGCCTTCAGCGATGTAGATCCCCTGCTGCATTTGACGGATCGTCTCGGGTTGGACACTGCCAGCCACCGTCACGCGGTAGACCTTTTGCACCTCGTAGCGAGGATGCGCGAGGTGCTGCGCCAACTCGCCGTCATTGGTCAGCAGGATCAGCCCTTCACTGCTGCGGTCGAGCCGGCCGACCGGGAACACGCGTTCCTCCGGCGGCACCAGGTCGATCACACGAGGACGGCCTTCGGGATCGGAATTGGTCGTCACCACGCCCACCGGCTTGTTGACGGCATAGTAAACCAAGCGTCGCGGCTTCAGCGGCGTTCCGTCGACAAACACCTTTGAAGTACTTGGATCGATGGTGGTGCCGAGTTGATCGACGATTTGACCATCGACTTCAACTCGCCCTTCGAGAATCAGCTCCTCGCACTGTCGCCGGCTGCCGAACCCAGCGGCGGCCAGCGCCCGCTGCAGCCGCACGCGTTGCGGTGCATTGGGATCACCGGAACCCGCAGCAGCGGGCTGACCCGCCGCACGCTTGCGTGCTGGCGGTTTGGCACGGCCGGTACGAGGTTGCGGTGATCGGCCTGCTGCCTGAGAGCGATTCTTGGCAGGCGGCGACTTCTTGGCGGACATGGAGCGGTTTCGAGAAAGATTCGGAAGGAAAAAGGAGCTCAAGTGGCAATCAAAATGATTTGTCTACACGCTACCAGAAGCATCACAAACTCACAGGGGTTTTTGGCCGGCGAGCGGGTTTTTCTGAGCAATGGCCAGCCGGTTTTGCTGCTGGCCCTTACCACACATCGATTTCCCCACCGATCGGCGTCCTCGGGCATCACACAGCGGTGAACGATGGTTTAAACTGAGTCGCGGATCGCCTGCCTGATCCCGCCTTGCTCATTCCCTCGAGACGTCCAGCATGTTGCAAACCTTGCTTCTCCTCGCCCAGGCACAACCGCAACCGCTACCGCCTGGATCACTCGGATTGATCTTTGCCGTGATCGCTGTGTTGGTGGTGATCTTGGTGATCGGCCTGATCTTCGCCAATTACTTTGGCTTGTGGATTCAGTCGCAGTTGACCGGCGCCGAAATCTCGATCTTTGATCTCATCGGGATGACGTTTCGCAAAGTCAACGCTCGGTCGATCGTTCGCAGCAAGATCATGGCCACGCAGGCCGGGCTCGTCGATCCAGAACTCACCAGCCGTGCACTCGAAGCCCACGACTTGGCCGGCGGAAACGTGCAGCAGGTGATCCGCGCTCTGATCGCGGCCAAGAAAGCCAAAACCATCTCGCTGACGTTCCGCGAAGCGACCGCGATCGATTTGGCCGGCCGCGATGTGCTCGAATCGGTGCAGACGAGCGTCTATCCAAAGGTGATCGAGTGTCCGCCGCGCGGTGCGGCCAAGCCATCGTTGGATTCCGTCGCCAAAGACGGCATTCAGTTGAAGGTCAAGGCACGGGTGACCGTCCGCGCCAACCTGCAACAGTTGATCGGTGGGGCGACCGAAGAAACGATCATCGCCCGAGTCGGCGAAGGGATCGTCAGCGCGATCGGCAGTGCGGACAGCCACAAGACCGTGCTCGAAAACCCCAATGTGATCAGCGCGACGGTGCTCAAACGCCGACTCGATTCGCAGACCGCCTTTGAGATCGTGTCCATCGATATCGCTGACATCGACGTCGGCGCGAACGTGGGCGCACGGCTGCAAGCCGACCAGGCCGAAGCCGACACCCGAGTCGCCCGTGCGGCCGCTGAAGGCAAACGCGCCAAGGCAGCGGCAAAAGAACAAGAAATGATCGCGCGAATCGAAGAAAGCCGCGCGAAGCTCGTCGAAGCCGAAGCGGCCGTTCCGCAAGCGATGGCTGATGCTCTGCGCAGCGGCAAACTGCACATTCAAGACTACTTCAAGCTGCAGAACATCAACTCCGACACCGAAATGCGAGCGGCTCTGGCCAAGACGACCCGGACGAGCCCCTCGCAGACCAATCAGCGACTGGCTTAAGCGGCCCGGCGACCGGAGGCTTCATCGAGCTGGAACAGCGTTTCGATCGCCGATTCCAGGGAACCCAATTGAGCGACCAACTGCTTGACCCCCGCGGCCTGCTGTTCGGTTGCGTCAACGCCGAGTTCTCCGAGCAGCTCCTGCAGTTCGTCAGTGCTCATTTCCGCAATCATTTCTTCAGGCGTCTGCATCGTTTCATCCTTGGAGGAAGGCTCCTCAGCGCTGCCGCTGAGGCAGGATTTGGTTTGTCGCAGCACGATCCGCTCCGATACCACGGAGTCGGCCGCGACAGCAAGTGGAGCATCGAACCGCGGCGGCCGCAGGCGACAACCAATTCGCCAGCGGCGTCAAGGTTTAACAGCGGTGACGGGCTTCGCGAGCCGGTGGATTTGTCCTAAACTCTGCGATTCTCACGCCCTATGACGGGGCAGACGTCAACCCTTTGGTATCTATCTGGTAGCGGTGAAAAACATGAGCGGTGACTGCGATTTCGGTCTGATCGGTTTGGCGGTGATGGGCGAGAACTTGGCCCTCAACGTCGAAAGTCGCGGTTACAAAGTCGCTGTCTTCAACCGCACGACCAGCAAAGTCGATGAACTGATCGAAGGCCGCGCCAAAGGCAAGAACTTCGTCGGCTGTCACTCAATCCAAGAGTTCGTTCAATCCGTCAAACGCCCCCGCAAACTGATGATGCTCGTGCAGGCCGGCCCCGCGGTCGACGCGCTGATCGAGCAACTGATCCCGCTGTGCGAACCGGGCGACATCATCATCGATGGCGGCAACACGTATTACCTCGACACCGAACGGCGGACCCAGACGGTCGAGGACGCGGGACTGCTGTACTGCGGCTGCGGCGTCTCGGGCGGTGAAGAAGGTGCGCTCAAAGGCCCGAGCATGATGCCCGGCGGCAGCCCGCAAGCTTGGCCGCAACTCAAGGAGATGTTCCAGGCGATCTCCGCCAAAGTCGGTCCCAACGGCGATATCCCCTGCTGTGAATGGGTAGGCCCTCGCGGTGCCGGCCACTACGTCAAGATGGTTCACAACGGGATTGAATACGGCGATATGCAGTTGATCTGCGAAGCCTATCACTTGCTGAGCGAAGTCGGTGGCCTGAGCAACGACGAACTCTACGAAGTGTTCGCCGAGTGGAACCGCGGCGACCTGGAAAGCTACCTGATCGAAATCACCCGCGATATCTTCAGTGCCAAGGATGATCAAGGCGACGGCTACCTGGTCGACAAGATTCTGGACGTCGCCGGTGCCAAGGGGACTGGCAAGTGGATGAGCCAGTTGGCACTGGCCCTCGGCGTGCCCAGCACGCTCGTGACCACCGCCGTGTTCGCTCGCGGGCTCTC
>CALELC010000512.1 GCA_937904535.1 uncultured Planctomycetaceae bacterium | reverse complement strand
CTGTCTCGTGCGAATCAAGGTCGGCAGACAAACCATGCGACTGGTCGTGGAGCGACTGCGCGATCAACTACCAAATCACTCGCGAAGGAATGAGCAGTTTGAACGATGCGCTGCTTACATCACCGGCGTGCCGATGATTTGTTGCAGCGAGGTTTTGTACAGCGGGCCTTCGTGCGTCTGCCATTTGCCGTTGAAATAGATGCGAAACGACGGGTACTGGCGAGCTTTGACATGCGTCACTTCGTGAACTTGCCAGCCGCGCATCTTTAATGGCACTTCGTTTGCTGCCCACCAGAGGTCGCAGCTGATTTCGTCTTTCACGGACAGCAGAACGATGGTGGGGCCTTGCGCTGTGACGCCACTGACCGGATCGTAGGCTTGATAGTGGTGGGGGCCGGTGCTCGCAACGCCGAGAGCAGCCAGCAAAAAGAGGGTGAGCATTTTCCCTAAGTTCCAGTAAGGGAGCATGCAGGGATCCCGCCTGCACGCACGGATACCGTCCCCACATCCACCATCACACGTGTGACAGTAGCCGCAAGGTATGGTGCATTGCTGCACTTGTCGGAGGCGACCTGGGGGACTTTCGGTCGCTTAGGCAAAGCTCGCACCAGCGGCCGTTTTTCGCAACGCCCTCCAGCGAGCTATGGCCGCATCAAAGACCGCTGAGCGGCGATAAGATGGCGATTAAGGCCAGCATGTCGCCGCTATTTTTGTGAAAAATTAGCTGTTTTTCCGCTGGCGGCGGTGCCGCGATGATTCCCCATGCCTAAAACGGCGCACCGTCAGGGCTCAGGCTGCGCAGGTTCGAGGCAGCCCACTCTCTCATATGAGCTACGGAAAACCTGCCCTCCTTGGCGGTTATCGGCGGCACGTGGCAAGCGGCTTGCATTAAATGCTGGCCACGGCAAATCACCGGCTGGCAGTGCGGGATTGGGTGCGATCAGGTCGACTGGTGGACCTGACCTAGCTGGTGCCACAGCTGGGCACTGGCCTGGATGCCGCGGAAATAATCCGCCACGCGGAACTTTTCATTGGGGCTATGGGCGGCGTCGTCATTGAGCCCCCAGCCGAGCAGCAGGCAGTCGGCTCCGAGGGTCGACTGGAACTTCGCCACAATCGGAATCGAGCCCCCTTCGCGGATCATCACCGGCGGCGTTCCAAAGGCTGCCTCGATCGCCTGTTTGGCCGCTTCGACGTAGGGGCTATCGATCGAGGCCATCATCCCCGGGGCACCGTGCCCGCGGTGAACCGTCAGCCGCACGCCTGCTGGCAAGTGCGATTCCAGGTGTCGCTGCACGGCGGCGGCAATCTTCTGCGGGTCTTGATTCGGGACCAGGCGGAAGGTGAACTTCGCGCTCGCGGTCGCCGGGATGATCGTTTTGCCGCCTTCGCCTTGATGGCCTGAGGTCAAGCCGTTGATGTCAAACGTGGGCCGGGCCCAGCGGCGGGCGTTGGTCGAATATCCCGCTTCGCCGACGAGAGCGTCGACACCGAGTTGCGCCGCGAGTTGTTGATCATCACCGGGCAACGCGTCCATCAGGGCTCGTTCGGCGTCGTCCAGTTCGCGGACATCATCGTAGTACCCTTCCACGGCGATTCGGCCGTTGGCATCGATCATCGACGCCATCAACTGACACAGCGCGATCGCAGGGTTCATCACCGCGCCGCCAAAGCTGCCGCTGTGCAGATCCTGCTTCGGGCCGTCAACGCGGATTTCCATCGCCAGGATCCCGCGCAGCCCATAGGTGATCGCTGGCTGGCCGTCGCCGTACTGGCTGCTGTCGCTGACCACCACGCAGTCGCAGGCAAGCAAGTCGGCGATCGATGGCAAAACGGCTTCCAGGCCATCGCTACCGACTTCTTCTTCGCCTTCGATCAGGAACTTCACCTGCAGCGGCAGCGGTTGGCCGCTGGCGAGCCACTGAGTGACGCTCTGCACGTGAGTCAGCACTTGACCTTTATCGTCGGTGGCACCGCGGGCATAAAGGTTGCCATCTCGGACCGTCGGCTCAAACGGGCCGCTGATCCACTGGTCCAGCGGCTCCGGCGGCTGGACATCGTAATGGCCGTAGACCAGCACCACCGGCGCACCGGGAACCGGCGGCGTCTCGGCATACACCAGGTCAAACCCTGGAGTCGGGATGCGGCGCGTCTGTAGCCCGGCCGAGCGAAACTTGTCTTCGAGCCACTGAGCCGCTTGCTGCATGGCTGGGGCTGAACCCGGGTCGCTGCTGACGCTGGGGATGCGGAGCCATTGGCACAGGTCATGCAAATGCTGTTCTTGTTGGGCGACGAATTGCTGGTGCAGGTCGGCAGGCAGCTGGGACTCGGCAGAGCGGGACATAGGCGGGTGTTACCTGTGGGACAACCGTTAAAGTTTCTGATGGAGAGGCGATCGCGATCGACAAAATCGGCTGGGCCGGAGCAAAATGGATTACCGGCAAAATACGAACGCGCTACAATATACGCCGCCACGCCGGTTGCATGGGGCAGCCCGCTGGGCATCGGGTGTTTTGGAATTAGCGAGCCAGAAACGATGTCAGAACAACAAGCCACCTTGGACGAGATGGTCGTTGCTCCGCCGAAGCAGGAGACCGAGCGCGAGCAACAGCGGCAGCGCCGTTCCAAGCCGCAACCACGCTACAACGTGATCCTTTGGGATGATCCTGATCACAGCTATGAATACGTGATCGTGATGCTGCGTGAGCTGTTCCGCAAACCGGTTGAAACCGGTTATCAGATTGCCAAGGAAGTCGATACCACTGGCCGGGCGATTTTGCTGACGACGACGTTGGAGCATGCGGAACTGAAGCGGGACCAAATCCACGCCTTTGGCAAGGACCAGTACATCGAACGCTGCAAAGGCAGCATGTCGGCGACGATCGAACCCGTCGAATAACCGCTGCGGATCAGCCGCAAAATTCTCTGGACATCGTTGGCGGCGATGGCCCTCCGCGGCACCTGCCGCGCGTTTTCTCCGGCCGCTGGTCCAGCGGCTCGCCCGGTCGCTGCAGCGGCGGCCGATGGGCTTGCGTCACCGCTCGTGCGGAGGGCGGCAAGTTCACTGCTGCTGAGTTTTTCCTGGGAAACATGGGAGCTATGGTGCTGCCGGCCTGCCGCAGCACGGCACCGGAGTCACCCGCTGCCAGGATTCGCGGTCTTGATATTCACCGCCGCTAGCCGATCTGCGATACTGCCGGAGGCTAGGCTCCAGTCACCTCGCTATTGCCCCGGACGGTAAGTTAAGCACTGAGCAAACGCGGTTGCGGCGGTCATGCTCAGCACACGCGCGGACGCTCGGTGCGTTACCTTACAGGCCGCAGTCATTTTCTTGTTCACTTGCCGGAAGCACGGATGAAAAAGATCGCGATCAGCCAGTTGACCACCCTGCGGTGGAGTCTCGAACAAGACATCGAAGCCGCAGCGCAACGGGGGATTAGCGGTATCGGCTTGTGGCGTCCGAAGGTCGACGATCTGGGGATCGAAGCGACTCACGAACTGTTGCTCCATCACGGTCTGCGAGCCTCGTCCTTGTCGTGGGCCGGCGGCTTCACCGGCAGCGACGGGCGGCGATTTGCCGACGCCGTTGACGATGCCATCGATGCGATTGAGCAAGCGAGCATGGTCGGTGCCGAGACGTTGGTGGTGCTTGTCGGCGGCCGCAACAATCACATTCGCCGGCATCTGCACAAGACGATTTGCCAAGCGCTGGTGGAGATCAATGCGGTCGCCGTGGCTCACGAGATCAGCTTGGCGATCGAACCGTTTCATCCCGGCTGCGGCGAGGAATGGTCGTTCCTGCACGATGTTCGCAGCACCCTCGATCTGGTCGCTGCGGTCGGCAGCGGCAACATCGGCCTGGTGCTCGACACGTATCACCTGGGAATGGACCAAGACGTTTTGGAATGGTTGCCCGAGGTGATTGAACACCTGCAGTTGGTGCAACTGGGCGACAGCCGCCACAGCCCGCTAGGCGAAATGAACCGCTGTCTGCTGGGCGAAGGCCGGGTGCCGATTCCGGCGATTCTCGAAACACTGCAGGCCGGCGGCTATGACCGTTGGGTGGAGGTTGAAGTGTTGGGGCAAGATGTCGAGCCGCTGGATTACGACACGGTGCTCGATCATTCGCTGGCGTACTTGAACAACTTTCGCGATCCCGTCGAGCACGCGTAAGCCTGCCGGGCACGCCTCCGTGCGG
>CALELC010000511.1 GCA_937904535.1 uncultured Planctomycetaceae bacterium | reverse complement strand
AACATCGCTGTGGTCGATCGCGGCGGGCATCTGATGGCGTTCATCCGCATGGAAGGCGCCCGCGCGGGCAGCGGAATCACGGCGCAGACGAAGGCCACCGCTGCAGCGACTTTTCGCACTGCGACCGGGCCGATCGTCCGCGGTGACGATCCCAACCTACTGCTGAATCTCTCGCTGCAGTCAGCAGCAGCGGCTGGCGGTGGCAAGTACACCAGTCTCTACGGCGGTGTGCCGGTCGAAGTCGATGGCCAAATCATCGGCGCCGTTGGTGTCGGTGGTGCCACTGGGGAACAAGACGCCGAAATCGCTCGCGCCGGCATTGCTGCGCTGGTCGAAGCCTACAAGAAAACAGCGTCGGCCAAGTAGTTGCGGGAAACCCGAACCTGCAGGGCTCTGAGTGATGAACCGGCAGGCACAGCAAACGCCGCCGGTACGGTCACTCAGGTCGCAGAGGCTGTCTGCACAGCGCATGAGACAAGTCTGACTCATGCGACATGCAACAAACGCGAATACTATCGCTGTGATACTTTGCGCAGCAGCGGTTGCAACTCGGCAATCACCGCTGCGTATGCCGGATCGGCAGCGAGGTTGCGGTCCTCTTCGGGATCGGAGGTATGATCATACAACTCGATGCCGCGTTCTCCGGCGGCGCCCCATTCGGTGTAACGCCATCGTGCGGTGCGGACCGAATAGCCGCGTGTGTTTTGGCCGCGGTGCACCTGCGTGTATGCCGGTCGGTTCCGGTCCGTACTCGGATCTTCGAGCACTGGCCGGAGGCTGCTGCCTTCCAGGCCTTCAGGCAGCGTTAGTCCGGCCAGGTCGGCCAGCGTCGGATAGAGATCGACAAACTCGACCGGTTGCTGGTAGGTGCTGCCCTGAGCGAGGCCCGGCGCGGAGATCACCAGCGGTGCTCGCGCGACGCGCTCAAAGGCCGACTGCTTTTTCCACAGGCCTTTCTCGCCGATGAAGTAACCGTGGTCGCTCCAGAACACCACGATCGTCTTGTCCAGCAGTTCGAGACGCTCGAGCGTTTCTAATAGCCGACCAACTTGCGCATCGACAAAACTGATCGAGGCGTAGTAGGCCTGTTTGCCGCGACGGGCTTGTTCTCGCGTCACGCCGAACCAGGGCCACGGATTGGTCGAGGCCAAAGCCGGATTGGGAACACCTGCTAAAGATTCACGCGTCACTTCTGGCATTTCGATTTCTTCCAGCGGGTAGAGATCGAAGTATTTGGCAGGAGCGATATACGGCGAATGCGGTCGGTAAAAGCCAGCGGCCAGGA
Organism: uncultured Planctomycetaceae bacterium; assembly: GCA_937904535.1. Lineage (GTDB taxonomy): Bacteria > Planctomycetota > Planctomycetia > Pirellulales > Pirellulaceae > UBA6163. The sequence continues at coordinate 10,465 of CALELC010000511.1, read as the reverse complement.
AGAACGGCTTGTCCTGGTGCTGCTCAAGTAATTTGATGATTTCCGTGGCGACCATCCCATCGGTCTGTTCTTCGTCGGCGCCCTCAGCTTTCAGCACGCTGATCGAACTGCCCAGTCCCCGCTGCGAAGTGAAGTTTTCGATCAGATGTTCTTCACGCTTATCACGACCCGCGGGGTTGACGACCTGGTCCCAAGACTGCTTGTCGTCGAGCCCATCGGTACCGATATCACCAGGATTGCCATAGTGATAGATCTTGCCGGCCCGCGCGGTGAAATAGCCGTTTTGGCGGAACAACTCGGGCAGCGTCACGACATTGGGAACCGTGTCGCGGAAGTGAGTTCGGAGGTCATAGATCCGAATGGAGTCCGGTCGTCGGCCGGTGAGCATGCTCGAGCGACTGGGGCTGCACAGTGGAAACTGGCAATAGGCGCGCTCAAAGACAACTCCGCGTTTAGCAATCGAATCGATATTGGGCGAGTGAATCTGCGAGTTGCCATAACACCCCAAGTCGTGGTTCATATCATCGACCGAAATGAACAACACATTAGGTTTGTCGGCGGCCTGAACGGGTGACAGACACAGCGCTGTCGTTACCGAGCAGGTAACGATCATCACCAACGACAAGAGGCGTGGCAGGAGCATGGTGGCAGCTTCGTTAAACCGGTGCAGGAGTCTCAGGATGACCGACGTGGGGCCGGGACGCGGCCGGCCAAGAATTGGCACGACAGGCGACTGCGCCTGTCGTGCCTGCGAATGGGTGTCCCTTAGGGACGAAACAACTACAGCTCCCAGCCCTTGCGATACTCTTTGTGCAGCAGGTGCTGAGCCGCCTCGGAGTTCATGACCTTGAGGTTTTTCGCGTCCCACTGCAGCTTCTCGCCGGAGCGATAGGCGACGACGCCGAGGATCACGGCTTCGGTCAGCGCACCGGCATAGTCGAAGTTGCTCGTCGTCGGGCCGCCACCGCTGCGGATCGCTTCGAGCCATTCTGCGTGATGGCCGATCGAATCGGGAATGGTGGGCTCGGGCCGGGTGTAATCGGCGAACTTGCCGGTCGGCAACAGCAGGTGACGGCCGTAGTCGGCGATCAACATCCCCTCGCTACCGACGAACAGCACGCCCGCACGCCAATCGAGCGGCTTGCCTTGGGCATCGGTCAACTCGGCCAGCTTTTCAGGCTGTTTGCCGCCGTCGTACCAAGTCATCTTGACCGGCGGCAGGTCGCCCCGCTGCGGGTATTGGTAGTCGACGATCACCCAATTCGGCGGCGAAACCGGGTCAACTTCCGGTCCGCGAGCGGCGATGGTGGTCGGGGCCCGCAGGTCCAAGGCCCAGTGCGGCAGGTCCATGTAGTGGCAGCCAAAATCGCCCAGCCCGCCGCTGCCGTATTCCCAGAATCGTCGCCAGTTAAACGGATGGACGCCCTCGGAATAGGGCCGCTCGGCTGCTGGTCCGAGCCACAGATCCCAGTCCAGGTGGGCTGGAGCCGGTGTGCCGGTGGTGAACTTGCCGCCCGAATAATCGACCGGCACCCAGACGTGAACTTCCGAAACCGAGCCGATCGCGCCGGCCTGGATCAGTTCAACCACGCGGCGGTAATTGGAGCCAGCGTGAATCTGGTTACCCATTTGGGTCACCAACTTATTGGATTTCGCTAAATCCGAGAGCACACGCGTCTCATACACCGTGTGTGCCAGCGGCTTTTCGCAGTACACGTGCTTGTTCAACCGCATCGCCATGGCGGCGGCCGGCGCGTGCGTGTGGTCGGGGGTACCGACCAGGACGCCGTCGATCTTGTCGGCTTCTTTCTCGAGCATCACGCGGAAGTCACGATAGCCGCGGGCCCCTTTGTACTTGGCGACTCCGCCAGCCAGACTTTGCTCGTCGACATCCGCAATCGCGATGATGTTCTCCGACTTGCAGCCATCGATGTTGGCGGCGGCTCGCCCCGAGGCACCGACGCAGGCCAGGTTAAGACGTCCATTAGGAGAATCCGCTGCGGCAGCGCGGACCGGATTGACGTGAAAACCGCCAATGGCCGACGCCGAAAGCACGGCTCCCGACGCCGTCAATGAACGTGTCAGAAAACCGCGGCGATTCAAATGCGACTGAGACATAAGCTGCAAAGCTCTCAAAGGGCAGGAAAACAAACAAACTGACAAACGAACCAGGCTGATTTCAGTGATCCGCGGAGACCGGGATCAAAAACACGTAATCCAGTCCGACCATGTTCCGAGGTAACGCCGCGGGGTTGGGCGGGGCAAGAGTCAGTTGCAAAGAATTGACTCCTGTCGTTAGCTCATGGGCACCGAGTGAAATCGGTCCGGTCGTGATTACGTCGGGCTTATTAAACAGATCGATCGGCGGGCTGGGAGCCGAGCTGTTGATACTGGCCGATACGATGCCGTAATCGACCGCTTTGGTGAGCACCGCCAGCACTTCGTATCGCCCTGCTGCTGGGACGTGCAGCGCCAGCGTTATCTGGTCGCCGGGTTTGCCATCGACCCACCAAAGCTGCGATTGGCCACTCCAAGAGCCCGCTTTGAAGCTGCCCATCGGTTGCGTTTGCGCCCGACCGCCGCTGATCTTGAGCACTTCCATCTGCTCGCCTTCGATTGCCCCAGGCACTTTGCCGGTCGACGGATCGATGCCTGGAAGTTGACCGGGCAGCGGCACCTGCCCGGGGCTTTGCAAGTAGGCGATCAGGCTAGCGATCTGCTCTGGCGTGAGCGGTTGCAGCAAGCCTTCGGGCATCAGCGACTTGGACGTCGGCGCGATGGACTCGATCTCGCTCTGCGGCAGCGTGATCCGCTTTTCAGCGTCTTCGAGCACGATTGCGACATCGGTTTCTTCGCGCAGCAGACCGGTCACGACCCGGCCGTCAGCGGTCAGGGCAGTGAGCGTCTGGTAGTCTTTGCCCACGACCGCGTTGGGATCGAGGATGTTTTCCAGCCAGTAGCGAACGTTGCCGCGGTCGGCACCGGTTAAGTCCGGCCCAAGGTTGCCGCCATCGCCGAACAGCGTGTGGCACTGGCCGCAAGTTTTGGCATACAGCGTTCGGCCCTCGGATCGGTCGGCGCGCTGCAGCACTGCCGCAGTGAGCTCGCCGGCCAAGCTTTCGATCTGGGTGCGAATCTCCTCGGAACTTGGGCGCACCGCCCCCCACAATTCCGTCAGCCGATCGACCAGGCGGTCGTCGCCGAGTTGGCTGATCCGGCTGACATGCACCGCTGTCAGGTGCGTGCTGGGCAGTTGCTCGTTGGCAATCGCATCGAGCAACCGGTGAGCGTGTTGCGGGCGCGTGATCAGCACATCGATCGCCGGCCGCTGATGCTCGGCGGGCCACTGCGTATACTCGCTCAGCAAGCGTTCGGCGACGCCGGGAGATTCAAATCGGGCTAGCAGCGGAATCACGTCGCCGCGAATCGCTGGATCGCTGAGTAACTGCAGGGCCAGCGGCAACAGCTCCGCATCGCGGCCTTGGGCCAAAGCGCTCAGTGCATCCCGCCGCGCCTCCAGCGGCTGAGCCGAATCCGCTGCGGTGGTCCGCAGGATCGGAAAGATCGACTGGTCACCAAACGTGATCGACAGGAATCGCAGCGAATCTCGCAGACCGGCGTCCTCATCGTTTGCGAGTTTGGCTACCACTTCTGACCATCGCGCCGGCGGCTGAATCCGGCCCCACTGTTCCGCACCTCGGCGTAGCTCGGCCACGATTTCTTTGGCGGTTGCTGCATCGGTCGTATCGACGAGGCGGGCGACCAGCGGCTCGAGCAGTTTCGGATCCAGGGCCGCGCGGCGGAAAATATACTGCCGAACTTGCGGGATCCGAGTCTGTGCGGCCAGGTCCATCGCTCGCTGCGGATCCTGGGGTACCAGCGGCGAGATCCCGTACCAGACCATCAGCGGCACGTTGCGGTCGCCCGAGCTATCAGCATGGGCGACCAGTCCCGGAGCCAGTTGCCAGCGATCGTCCAGCGGCACTCGTTGCAAGAGCGAGGCGAGGTACAACCGCACGCGCGAGGAAGATTCACTCACGCTTAGCTCGCGGAGTTTCGCTAACACTTCAGCGCCCAGCGGTGGCAGTTCATCGCCGCTGGGACGCGGGCGATCGGTGAGCAATTGCATCGCCCAAGCACGCAAGTTCTCGTCGCGATCTTGCAGCAGCGTCAACGCTTCGGCGTCGCTGAGACTTTGTAGGGCATGACAGGTCCACAGATAACGCAGACGACGATCGGTCGGTCGCCCCGCGTCGGTCGCGTGCTGCCAGAGTGCCGCACGCACCGCAGCCTTGGTCGCAGTCGCATCGCCGCTCGCCGAATCTTGTCCGGTGTAACGCGTCTGCAGCACACGGCGAGCGGTGCGCACGAACCAGTCGTTTTCATGTTCGTGCAACTGCGTCAGTTCTTCATCGGAGGCCGCAGCCAGGTTGACCGGCACTGGCGCAAGCTCGCCGTAGCGGACCCGGTACAGCCGGCCATTGCTGCGATCCCAGATTTCCGGGCTGGTGCGGTGGCAAGCGTTGGGATCGTACCAGTCGATCAGATAGACCGCTCCGTCCGGACCGTATCGCAGGTTGATGCCGCGGAACCAGGGATCGTTAGCGAAGATCACATCGCGTCCGTGAGCGGCGATGAAACCGGAGCCATCGCGTCGCAGATGCTCGAGGTTCACGCGATTGCCGTGGATGTTGGCCATCATCAGCGAATTGCGGTAGCTCTTGGGCCAGTTGTCGCCGAGATAAATCATCGCGCCGCAGTGAGCATGCCCACCGCCGGCTTGGCTGGTGGCGTCGTCTTCCACTGCTTCATCGCGGCCCCACCAAGCGTGATCGCTGATGTTGCCGGCATAATGATGATGGTCAGCGATCGTCTTTAAATCATCAAAGGTATAAGGATCGAAATGCCGACCGGCTTGACGCTGGTAACGTCCGCCCTGGATGACGTGAAAGGCGTGTGAGATGACGCAGGCGGTGATGAACGCTTGACCGGAGTCATCAAAATCGACGCCCCAGGGGTTGCTTGTCCCATGCGCGAAGACTTCGAACTGCTGCCGCGTGGGGTGGTAGCGCCAGACACCGGCATTGAAGGCAATCCGCTCGGATTCGGGTGTGCCCGGCGCACCGATGAGGCTATGCGTGAAGACGCCCTGGCATCCATACAACCAACCGTCGGGACCCCAGTTAAAGGCGTTTAGCGTTTCATGGGTATCTTGATAGCCCCAACCATCTAATAAGGTTTCCGCGGGGCCGTCGGGAACATCATTGCCATCACGATCGGGAATGAATAGCAGGTACGGCGCGGCGCCGACCCAGACGCCGCCGAAGCCGACTTCCAATCCGCTGACGAGGTTGAGACCTTCGGTGAATACTGTCCGTTTATCGAACTGACCATCACCGTTGGAATCTTCCAGAATCACGATTCGGTCGGCGCCCGCACCTTCTGGAGCACGGATCGGGTAGGTGTGGGCTTCAGCGACCCAGATCCGGCCGCGCTCGTCAAACGTAAAGGCTACGGGCTGGTGGAGCCGTGGTTCAGCGGCGATCAGGTCGACAGTGAAGCCAGGAGGAACCGTCATCGCGGCCCGCGCGTCTTCGGGGCTGAGTCCTTCTTTGGCGTCGGTGGGTTGCCGCTGAGCCGAGTCCCAAGCGGCAACTGGCTGCGAGCGCCGGGCTTCGGCTGCCGAGATGTCGACCGTTTGCTGGCGATGCACAAAGGTCCCGCGTTTGTTGCCGACGACGATGTCCAGCCGCCCGTCACCGGTCAAGTCATGCGCCTGCACATCGGTGCCGACACCGCTGTTGTCATCGATCCGGTGCGGGATAAAGACGGCTGGTGGCCCTTCGGGTGCGTCTGGACGGCGCTGTAGCTGGAACCAGTAAACCACGGCGGGAGCGTCCGGTTCGGCGTCACCCTTCGGGCCGTGCGCCCACCAGCGTTTGCCAGCGACCAGGTCGAGCAGCCCATCGCCGTCGATATCCGCCAGCGCCAGCGCGTGAGGCTGAGAGAACACCAGTCCATAAGGGCTTTCCTCGGGTTGGCGACCGACGATCATGTGTCGTTCGAACTCGATGCGTTCCCCAACGCGCACCTGACGGAACCAGGCAATACCGTAGCCATGAGCTTCCAGTGAGGTGATCACATCGTTGAGCCCATCGCCGTCAACATCGGTGGCGAACATTTGGGCGCCGCCGGCCGCGGAGAAGGTGACCGGATGTTTCGTCCAGACCGGATTGCCTGCGAGCGATTCCGGCTGCTTCCACCAACCCGATTTCTCTAACAGGTCGAGTTTGCCGTCACCATCGACATCGCCGACGCCCAGGCCATGGGTAAAGCGTCCGCCAGCGGATTGATCGGAAATCGGTGTGAACTGCCACGGCTGCGTCGGCTGGCCGGGAACGGGGCTGGCAAAACCGAAGTAGCCATCACGGCTGCAGACGATTTCCCGTTGGCCATCGCCGGTCAGGTCGACATAGGTCGGTGATTCGTTGTCGACGATGTCGAGCACCAGATGCCGTTTCCACTGGCCATCTTGCTTGTGAACCGCATTTGGCCCCGGGTTCTCAAACCAGTGTGCTGCCGCGCCTGGAAAGCCGATCACCAGCACGTCGTTGTGCCCGTCGCCGTTGAGGTCATCGACGTAGGCGAAGAAGTTGTCGGAATAGCCGTGCGGGTCGAACGGCTTGGGCGGGTAGAGCGCGTACCGCTGCTGGAAATCGGGACCGGCGTACCAGTAAGGACCGGAGACAATATCGACGTGGCCGTCGCCATCGAAGTCGCCTGCCGAGGCGCCTTCGGCAAAGAACGTGTCATCGAGTTGTTGGCTGGTCCAGCGGATAGCGGTCGGCGGCTGATTCGGTTCGGCCGCGCCCGCGCAGGAAGCGAGGGCACAGAGGCAGACCGTTAGGCTCGCGGTGATGCGGAACCCTTTGCCAGAGGAGACCGACCAAGCGCGTCGGCTAGACAGGAAGCGTTTCACGATAAGAGCCTGTCGAGAGGAGGTGGGGCGGATTCGCTGAGGGGGAGAGAGCGCGTCATTGTAAACGAAACAGCAGCGGTTGGGCGAAGCAAACCGGTTGGGTGGGCAGGCGAGAATTCAAATGGAGTTTTCCGGCCGCAGGCTTTCGGCTATCTTCTCCTGCTTCACCATCTGTGCTCTGGACGATCCGAGGCGTCGACGCTTTGCGGCGGTGCTGACAGCCGACCGCTTCGCCAGAGACGAGCACAGGAAGCGATTTTTGGTCACGGATTCTTTCCGCTAAGGGATGACGCGAAGATGAAGACACGGATTCCGCTGAGCCAGGCCGAGGAGCAAGCACGTCTGCGCCGCCAGCGATTGGACCTGAGCATTGCTGAGATGGGGTTGTCGGTGCGGACCACCAACTGTCTCGAAGAGACGGGAATTCTGACCGTCCGCGATCTGTTGCACTCGACCCCGAAGAAATTGCTGTCGATCTCGAACTTTGGTGAGAAGACGCTCGACGAAGTGTATCTGGCGCTGGAGAAGCTGGGCTTCTGTCGTCCGGGGCGCGAAAGCGTCTCCAGTTGATCACGAATGACTTGGTGGGTTTCCGGCTGAACTTGTCCTGACGATCCTTGCACGTTTGAAGTCCGGCGATGCGACTGCCCAAACCGTGGACGAAGAAGCGCGGCGGCAGGCTGCTCGGCGGGGCATTCTCGGGCGCGATCGGCGAAGCAATGCTGCTGGCCGGGCTGTTTCTGCTCGGCGTGTTCGCTTCGGCGCTGATGCTGTTTCAGCGGTTTGCCTCGGCGTCGCTGAGTCGCGCCGCGGTCATCACCGAAGGCATCGTCTCCGACGAGGCTTCAGCGAGCACGCTCGGGTTTTGGATCGTGATGGTGCTTGCCATCGCCATGATCACGGTCGGCGGCGGCGGGTTGATCTATCGGCTGCTGCGGATCGGTGCCAGCGACGAGCGGCGGTCCGCGATTCGTGCGGGTTCGATCGAGATGATGCGGCCGGCCACGAGCGATGTGGTGCCGCTGCCGTCGGTGCCACAGGGGCGCGGACTGACCGACAGCCCCGGTGTGCATCAGACCTACCGGTTGGCATCGGAAGGCCCAAACCGAGCTTCGACGGTGGCCGCCTCAGCCACCTTATCGCTGTTGTGGAATGCGACTTGGTTTGTGCTGTTGGCAGTGGTCGTATCGGGATTTCTCAACGACCGACCGCGGTGGGTGCTGACCTTTTTGCTGCTCCCCTTTGGGGCGATCGGCTGGTGGGCGTTTCGGCACTTTTTGGAGTCGCTCAAGCGGACCGCGGGTGTCGGAGCGACGATTGTCGAAATCAGTGATCAGCCGTTGCATCCTGGGCAAGAGTACACGTTGTTTGTCAGCCAGGCGGGCAAGTTGAGATTGCGGAGGTTGCGGGTTGAGTTGGTGTGTGAAGAGGAGACGACGTATCGCCAAGGGACCGACCTGAGGATCGATCGTCATCAAGCTTATACACAGATTCTTCACACGCAGCGCGATCTAAGCATTGACCCCTATGCCCCCTGGGAGCAAGAATTAGCCATCAAGCTGCCGGCCGACGCGATGCACTCCTTTCAGAGTGCCCACAATGCCGTCTGTTGGAAGATTACCGTCAGTGGAGATGCCCGTCCGTGGCCATCGTTTTGCCAAAGCTTTCCCGTCGTCGTCCATCCACCGGCTGGACCGCCGATGCGCCTCCCGCGCTGAGCCTATCGCTCTGTCGCAGCGATGGACGCTATCGGCTAGGACGCCCGCTGACCGCTTCCTGGCGGATCGGGTGCCCGGTGGCTAGCGACGTTCAAGGGCTCGAAGCGTCGGTGATGTGGTACACCGAAGGCAAAGGCGAAGAAGACCTCAACGTCCACTACTTCCAACGCTGGAACGAGACCCAGCTTAAACAACTCGATCTCAACAACGCTGTCTCGCTGCGTTGTCAGTTGCCCTACAGCCCGCTGAGCTACGAGGGCACGCTGGTACGGATCCGTTGGTGTGTGCGGCTGCGGATGTTCTGCTCAGCGGGGCGTGAGATCGTTGTGCAGATGCCCTTTCAACTCGTCAGTGACGTGATCGCTGATACACCGTAGCGATGATGGCCCCGGTTTCGGCCACCGCGCCGCCTGCGAACCCGTTCTCGACACGCTTCGTTCGTCCTGATCGCACGGACTATCGCTTTGCCGCCGGTCAGGACGCCGACGCAGTTGCCGGCGCCGCAATCGCGCAGCTGAATCACTGCGGCACGGCCGCGATCATCGGCCCGCATGGCACCGGAAAGTCGACGCTGCTGCACACTCTCATGCCTCGATTGCAGGCAGCGTTTGCGCACGTGCAGTTGGTTCGGCTCAGCTCCACCAGCCAGGCTGTCCAGGAATTGCGCCGGTCTCTGGAGGAGCAGGCAACTGCGGGTGACGAGTGTGCGGTGCAGCCACGTTGTCTGGTAATCGATGGATTTGAACAGTTGCCCTGGCTCGTGCGGCAGCGACTGATTGGGCGTTCACGTCGCTGGGCAGCCAAGCGACGGCGCGGTCGCCGTGCGGCGGCCGGGACGGGATTGCTGGTCACGGCGCATCGGGCACAATTGCGAGTGCCCACCCTCTTCTGGACCGGCTGGGACGATGAACTGGTCAGCGATCTGACGGCCGAAAAACTCTGCGACTTGCCAGAGCCAACACGCCAGACGATGCTGCGGTTGGCTGCCGAGCACGCGGCCCGGCTCCAGCACAGTCGGCCAGCGGCTCGCAACGTCCGCGATTATTGGTTTACTTTGTACGATGAGTACGAGCGTCTTCGTGCCCATCACTCGTCCGCCGCTGCTCCTCGCCGGGAAAACGCTCGATGACGGTTCGGCTCAACGTGATGCTGGTGCAGTCGCCTGGCATGTCTGGTTTGCAATCGGAGATCAACGCCGAGCTGACGATCCAGTTGATGGGAATCCCCGGCATCGACGTGGCGATCGTCAATTCGTTCCAACCCGATACCGCCAGCGGTACCGATCGGTTGCTGCTCACCGCGACTCAGAATGACATGGCGATCATCGACTGGCGCGAGCCGGGCGAGGTGCTGCGAGACCTGGAACAACTGGGGGTCGCTGGGCAGCGGGCGCCGCATCGGCTCGATCCATCGGTTCCGCCGATCGCGGCGGGCCTGCGGCGGCTCTACCTGATCGATCTCCGCCGTGGCGATCGTCCGGCCAGTGTGGTGGACGCGCTGCGAGCGCTGCTGCAGGATCGCCGCGTCGTGGCGGTGACGCTGGCGGCTCCCGGCGTTGCGCCTCGCGCCAGCGGTGCAAAGCCGCTCAGCCCACTTGCGCCGCCCGTAGCCGCCGAGGCGGTTGGAGCAGCGGCGGCCGAGGGCACACCAAGTGCAACCGAGGAGCGGCCCTGCGCGCCGTCGACGGGCTCTGCGCCGCAGCCGCGGCGGCTGTCGGGAACAGCTCGCTGGCCGAGCGACAATGACTTGGACGCGCTCGTCGACGGCG
>CALELC010000510.1 GCA_937904535.1 uncultured Planctomycetaceae bacterium | reverse complement strand
CAGCCAGGGAATATTCGGGCGAACAACGACGAGATCCGCGATCGCTCCGGGCCGCAGTCGACCCGCGTCGGCCCAGCCAAGCCGGTCGGCGTTGCCAGCGGTGATGGTGTGCCAAGCAGCAGAGGCCGCTGGCGGAGGATCGCCGAGACTCGCCGCCGCCAAGATCATCGCCCGCGCAACACGCACCATGCTGCGTTCATAGCCGGCGCCGATATCGCTGCCGAGCGAGATCCCAACTCCCGCAGCCAGAAGCGCATGCCGCTGCATCGTACCGGAACCGAGAAACTGATTGGCCGTGGGACAATGAGCGACGACGGATCCGCTGGCGGCGAGTTGCTGCTGATCGTGCTCATCGAGATGAATCCCGTGTCCAAAGATCGAGCGTTGGCTCAACAGTCCTGCTAAACGGTACACCTCCACGTAAGACTGGCCGCCAAACAACTCCTGTACCCGGGCACACTCCGGCAACGTTTCGGCCAGATGCGTCTGCACGATCGCTCCGTGCTCGGTTGCCAGCGCTCCGGCCTGGGCGAGCAATTCGGGGGTGCAGGAAATGGCGAACCGCGGTGTGACCGCCGCTGCCATTCGGGCGTGCGGTGGAAAGCGTGTGAGTAAGTCGGCTGTTTCATCGATCAGCTGTGCGGCGGACCGACAGAGCCGCGGCGGGGCATTGCGGTCCATCAGCACCTGGCCGATCACGCCCCGCATCCCCAGGTCCGCGGCCACCTGCAGCGCTGCGGCGGTCGCGGCATGATGGACGGTTGCGTACGCGCAGAGCGCCGTCGTGCCGTGCGCGAACCACTGGCGAACCGCCCGCGCGGCCAGCACGCGAGCCTCCTCGACATCCTGCCACTTCATCTCAGCGGGAAAGGTGACCTCATCGAGCCAGGTCAACAACGGCAGCCCGTGGGCGCCGATGATGTCGAACTGCGGTAGGTGCAGGTGGGTGTCGATAAATCCTGGAGTGATCAAGCACTCGGGGCCGCCGAGCTGATAAGGCCACGGCATCCGATCGGTGATCACCTCAGCAATGAGCTCCCCATCCAGCCGCAGCCCACCGGGCACGAGCTGACAGTGCCCCGGCGAATCAGCGGACTCCAGCAACAGTTGGCCGGCGAGGAGCATCAGCACACCGTAACAGTACAAGGTTCCGTGGGGCAGGCCGCAGCAGCGTCAACCGAACAGCTGCAATCGCTGGACACGGTGATTGTTGCTGTCCAGCACATGGATCCGTTCTTGCGAGTCGATGACCACGCCCCAAGGCTGGTAAAGCTGACCTGGGTCGTGACCGGGCGAGCCCCAGGTCGCGATGCCGCGGCCTGTGTCATCCAGCCGTTGCAGCCGCTGGTTACCGTATTCGCAGACGATCACCGTGCCATCGCGGGCAAGTGCCAAGTCGTAGGGATAGTAGAACTGGCCCAAGCCACTGCCCAGCGATCCGATGGTATCGAGCAAGGTTGGCGGATTGGTCGTTAGGTCGAAGCGCTGCAGGCGGTGATTGCAGGCGTCGACCACCCACAGCCGTTGTTGAGCGTCGATCACCAAACTTTGGGGACGCACAAACAGACCCGCGGCGCTGCCGGTACCGCCCCACTGACAGCTGAACTCTCTATCCGAGGTGAACTTTTGGATGCGGTCCGAGTCGCCGTATTCACCGATGTAGAAATTGCCTTGGGCGTCGCAGACCGCATCGGTCACAAAGGCGAACTCTCCGGGACGATGGCCGGCCGTTCCGCCGATCTGCAGCTCTGGCAGCAGGGTGCCATCGAGTTCGTAAGCGAGCATGCGGTAGTAGTGCGTGTCGGCGACGAGCAGCACCGGTCGCTGATCGGCAGTCGCCATCACGCTCAGGCCAGTCGGGCGGCCGAACTCAGCAGCGGGTGTCTTCCAGCTGCGGAGAAAGTTACCGTCGGTATCGAAGACTTGAATGCGGGCGGTCATGTCGACGATGTACAGCAAGTCATCGGCATCGATCGCGATCGCCCGCGGTTTGACGAACCGGCCGTCGGAAAATCCGCGTCGCCCCCAGACCCGATCGGTCGGGCTGACCGGCGCGGTGGCGATGCACCCGCCCAGCGGCCAGGCAGGCAACGCCGCTGCGGCCAGCGTGCAGAGAAAACGGCGGCGGGAACTTGCCGGTCCGATTAGCGGGTTGCTCAGGCGTGTCATAGATAACTACAATAGCACCCGAGTGACCTTTTCGGGGACCGTCTTTTTGGTCACCGGCTCACAGCCTTCAACGACTCTTCAAGTGACCGATCGACTCCATGGCCACGGTTCTCGATCTGCGACGGACCGATGACCCACGCGACAGCATTCACCGGATTGTCGAGGCGTTGGCCAAAGGGCATGTTGTCGGGATCCCCACGGAAACGGTTTACGGCTTAGCAGCGGATGGGCTGAACCCCGACGCTGTCGAGCGACTGGCCCAGCTCAAGGGACGTCCGCCCTCCTCGCCACTGGTATTGTCGGTGCGAGGACACGAGGCGATTCTCGACTATGTTTGTGAATGGTCGCCACTGGCGCAGCGGCTGGCGCGGCGCTGCATGCCCGGCCCGCTGACATTGGTTGTGCCCTGCCACAGCGAAGCATCGGTCGCAACGCGACTGCATCCGCGGGTGCGGCAGTGGGTTGTGGGAGAACAGGGGTGCGTCGGATTTCGTGTCGTCGATCATCCGGTGATCACTCAGATTCACCAATACCTCCGAGGCCCGCTGGTGTTGACCAGTGCGAACCTCTCGGGAAGCAACCCGCCGACGCGGGGCCAAGAAGTGGTGGAACAGTTCGGCGACGCCCTGCCACTGATGCTCGACGACGGCCCCACGCGGTACGGTGGGGCATCGACGGTGGTACGAGTGGTCGGCCATCAGTACGAAATACTCAGGCATGGGGCCATCGAGGCTGCTGCAATGAATGACTTTGCGAAACCGTTAATTGTGCTGGTTTGCACCGGCAATACCTGCCGTAGCCCGATGGCTGAAGGGATCCTCAAGCAGCGGCTGGCAGCCAAAGGCGAGGACTGGAAACAGGTCAACGTGATTTCCGCTGGCGTCGCTGCCAATGACGGCGCAATGGCTGCCATGCAGGCGATCGAAGTGATGGAAGCTCAGGGAATCGACATTTCCTGCCACGCCAGTCGCCCGCTCAGCGATGCGATCATGCACCGTGCCGACGTCGTGCTCACCATGACCCGCGGCCACCGCGCGGCAATCCTGGCAGCTTGGCCAGAGATGGCAAACTGCGTGCACACGCTGCGTCATGATGGCGGCGACATCGCCGATCCGGTCGGCGGGCCGGTTGAACTCTACGAACAGTGTGCCGCTCAGATCGCCAGCGAACTGGATCAGTGGCTGGCTGAGTTGGGGGACGATTTTTTGCCGCAGCTGGTTAACTCGGTGGAAGGAATTGACAAGGCAAGCCAATCACCCCATGATCAATCGCTGAGGGAGAATGCGCCCCGTAGCACCCCGCCGAATGTGGCGGGCGACGAGCGCAGCGATGATCAGGAGAGCGTTTGATGTTACGAATCAGTTTTGCCAGCGATCATCGTGGCGTGGCGATCAAAGGACGCTTAACGCAGAAGTTGATCGAAGCTGGCTATGAAGTCACTGACGAGGGCACTGACAGCGAGGAGGCGGTCGACTACCCGGACTATGCCCAGTTGGTCGCTGGCAAAGTCAGCAGTGGCCAAGCTGACCGGGGCATCCTGATCTGCGGCACCGGCATTGGCATGGCGATCGCCGCCAACAAGTTCCCGGGCGTGCGTGCCGCCTCTTGTTACGACGAAGTGATGATCGAACTTAGTCGCCGCCACAACGACGTCAACGTGTTGTGCCTGCCTGGCGATTTGATCGGTGATCGGCCGATCGATGACCTCGTGCTGATGTGGCTGCGGACGGAGTTTGAAGGCGGGCGGCACAAGCGACGCGTCGAAAAAATCCACCAGATCGAGCGGAATGGCAAGCCATGACAGCGGCGGCTGGAGGACCGCTGGGCCACTCCATCCCCAAGCAGTGGTTCGCTAACTCACTCGCCAAAGGTCGCCTCGGCGGGACGTTTTTGCTCGTCGGCCCGCCGGGGATCGGCAAACGCTCGCTGGCCAAGTGGATCGCTAAATGCCTGTTCTGCCAGCGAACCGCTGCTGGCGAACTGGCTGCCTGTGGCCAGTGCCCGGGCTGCGTGCAAGTGGAAGCCGATACGCACCCGGATTTGGTCCAGGTCCGCAAACCCGACGACCGCGCGTTCATTCCGTTGGAATTGCTCATCGGTCCCCGCGACGCCCGGATGCGGATGGGGTTTTGCCGCGACATTCGCTTGCGTCCGTTTCAAGGCACGCGCAAAGTCGCGATCCTGCACGACGCCGATTTCCTCAATGAAGAAGGGGCCAACTGCCTGCTGAAGACGTTTGAGGAACCGCCGCCGGATGCCGTGATTTTTCTGCTCGGCGTCAACGAGCAGCGCCAACTGCCGACGATTCGCTCGCGCTGCCAAATTGTGCGGATGCACCCGCCACGTGGCGAAGAAGCGGCGGCACTAATGCGGCTGCACGGCGTGGAATGCGACACCTCCACGGCTGAGCAGGCGATCGAACTGTGCGGCGGTGACTGTCGTGCCGCGGCGGCGATCCTGACCGAAGGTGCCGACGGCATTCACACGATGCTTGTGAAGCATCTCAGCCAGTCGCCGCTGAGCCCGGTATCGCTCGCTAAGCTGATCACATCAACGGTCGACGAGTTGGGCAAGAACGCCTCGGCTTCGGCCAAACGCGACCGGCTGCGCGACGTGTTCTCGATCGCCGTGCATACATTCCGCCAGCAGATGGCTGCTGCCGCCAATGAAGCAAACCGACTACCCACCATCATCTATCGCCTCGAACGCTCGATCGAAGCGATCGGGCAGGTGCAGCGGAACGCCAATCAAACGACGCTGATCGAATGCTGGGCCGCGGATCTCGCCCGCGGCTACCCAGCGATCTGAACCGAATGCTGCTCGGCCGGCGCGGTCACTCCGGACGCAGGAGTGGGAACAGCACGACGTCGCGAATCGAACGTTGGCCGGTCAAAATCATCACCAGCCGGTCGATCCCGATCCCCAAACCACCGGCAGGCGGCATCGCGTAGCGGAGGGCGCGGACAAAGTCGTGGTCCATTTTGGCCATCGAGTCTTCTTCAGCCATCCCTTCGAGCTGGGTCATGAACAGCTGTTCTTGCAAATCGGGATCGTTCAGCTCGGTGTAGGCGTTGGCCAATTCCATGCCGCAGATGAACATCTCGAACCGCTCAGCGATCTCGGGATTGTCCGCCTTGCGCTTGGTCAGCGGACAGATGCTGGCCGGGTAGTCGATTACGAAAATCGGACCAACGAGCGAGTCCTCCACCTTCTCTTCGAAGATCTCGTTGCGGATCACGTCGGGATGCTTGCCAGCGGTCTCAATGCCAAGGCTCTTGGCAAGCTCCATCACTGCCGGCACGTCGACCGGATCAACGCCGGTGGCGGTTTGGAACAGTTCCGCATAGGTCTTGCGTTGAAAGGGCGGGGTGAAATCGATTTCCACATCGCCGAACTTCCGCTTGAATCCGCCGCCGATCGCCTCGATCGCGTTGGTCACGATCCGCTCGGTCAGATCCATCATCGTGCGGTAATCGCCATAGGCCTGATAGGCCTCGAGCATCGTGAACTCAGGATTGTGCCGCGGGCTGATCCCTTCGTTGCGATAGACCCGTCCGAGTTCATACACCCGCTCGATGCCGCCGACCATGAGACGCTTCAGGTGCAGTTCCAGCGCGATCCGCAGGTAAAGCTGCATGTCCAGAGCGTTGTGGTGGGTCAGAAACGGCCGGGCCGCCGCACCGCCGGCGATGGCGTGCAGCGTCGGCCCTTCCACTTCGCAAAACCCATCGGTATCCAGCGTCCGCCGGACCGAACGGACGATTGCAGTCCGGTCGAGGAAGGTCTTCATCACGCCATCGTTAAACGCCAGGTCGGCGTACCGCATCCGCTGACGCAATTCCGGATCGGTCAGGCCAGCGTGCTTATCGGGAGCCGGCTCGAGCATCTTGGTGAGGAAGTGCAGCTTTTCAGCGAACACGGTCAGCTCACCGGTGTTGGTCCGTCCCAACCGGCCATCGACGCCGATCAGGTCGCCGAGGTCCATCAGCTTGGTGAGGTCGAAGTTCTCGTCGCCAACTTGTCCCTTGCCGATGAAAATCTGGATTTCGCCGGTCCAGTCTCGCAGCGTGAGAAACACCAGCTTGCCCTTGTCGCGGGCAAGCATAATCCGCCCGGCCACGCGAACCTGCGGTCCGATCTCCTCGCCCGGCCCCTGTTCACCGCGCCACTTGCGAAGATCGAGATCGGGGCTGATTTCCGGGAGATCGAGCTCCTGGCCGGCTTCCGTACGGTACTTGATCTGGCCCGCCAGTTCACGGGCCGCGGAGATCATCAAGCGATTGTCAAACCGGGCTCCCCAAGGATCGATCCCCGCTTCACGAAGGCGGCGCAGCTTGTCGCGGCGGGCAACGCGCGGGTCCTTGAGCTGGTCTTCGGTCAGCGGTTGATCGGCGGCGGAAGGAGGCTGGTTCATGATCGCGAGCTGTCGGTGGAGTCGCGCCTAGCGAGGTCGCAACACGAAATTTGGGGTTCGGCACAGTTGCCATCGGGCCAACTAGAATATGTCGCCGCCGGAACGCCGCCAAGCGTACCCCCACTCCTCGAATCCGCTTCTAGCGGCTCCCTCCTGAACGCTGCGGACGATCAGAATGGCGCTTCGTCGTCCTCGATCGCCTCGGCGAAACGGTCATTGACACCGCGCGAGCTGATCTCGATGCCGCCGTCACCGCCGCCGCTGAGCACTCGAAAGCCGGTGGCTTCCGCGTTGAGAAAGAACTTCACCTCGCTGTTCGAGTCACGCTGCCAGCGGCGACCGCTGAGCATGTAATCGGCCTCGATCTCGTCACCAACCTGCAACTGGTCAACCGAGTCACAGGCGTCGCGAGTGAACTCCAGCGGCACGTAGTTGGTGAAGCTGCCTTTCTCCTGCTCGAGCACGACCAACCGCTTGCGAAATCCCTTTTGACCATAGGTTTTGGTCTCTTCGATCAGGTGGACCACCCCTCGCACCTTGGCATCGCTCATAACTGACTATCCCGTCCCAAATCTTGTTTTCTTGACAGGCAACCACGTATTCCTTAACCCAACTTGGCTGGTTGACGCAGAAGCCTTGGCTCATCAGCAGTCTATCCAAGGGCCGTCGCCGGGGCCATGCATGCGATTGCGAGTTGCAGCTCGCGGCGGTCGCCCCGCCCCGCCTATTCCGATTGCGCAAGGCTTGTCAGCGGTGCGGCCAGCGCTCACTCCTGCCTAGGGTGGTCGACCGCTCCGCCGGTCGAATCAAGCCAGCACTCGGACCAAGCCAGCGGAGATTCCGATCGGCGGAGCGATCGGCGACCTTCCTGGTCGGCGGAGCGATCGGCGACCTTCCTGGTCGGCGGAGCGATCGGCGACCTTCCGCGAAACGTTCAGCCTCGATCAGCAGTCAGCTGCCATTGGGAATAGACGCGTTCTCAGCGCACTGGCTCGATCCGCAGCGACTCCTGGGTCCAGCTCGGCTGCACGCCGATCTCGCTGGGGATCCGCTCGGTCAGTTCGGCGATGGTGACGTTCATGCCTTCGAGCGTCACGCGCTGTTGGCAGGCTGCGGCGGCGGCCGGAGCGATATACAACTGCCGCCCTGCTGTGGCCGCGAGTTGAGCAAACACATCTTTTGCAGGAGCATCTCGTAGCCGCAATGAGAACCGCGTGACATCGAGTTCAACCGCTGCGGCTGCTGCGGGATGCGAGACGTACGCGGCAATCGCGGCCAAGTGAGCGGCGGGCGAGCCGGTCAACTCCAGCGGCGCACCGCTGCGGCCCGAACGAAAGCGGC
>CALELC010000509.1 GCA_937904535.1 uncultured Planctomycetaceae bacterium | reverse complement strand
CACGGTAATTCCGGCCGCGACGATCGTTACTTCATCCGACTCCGATTGCCGCAGCACCTTCGAGCCACCAATCGGAAAACTCTCATGCGGCCCATAGATCACGGGAGTGCTGGCCCGCGTGGTACGGAGGTAACCGATGCCTTCGGTCTGGGCGAGCGCCTGAACCAACGAATCAGCCGAATGAGCGTCGCAAGGATAAACAATGGTGCTTTCCGGGATCGTCCGAAACAGCGCAATATCTTCTAAGCCCATTTGCGACGGTCCATCCTGACCGATTGAGACGCCTGCATGGGAGCCGACAAACTTGACATTGGCGCCGCTGTGCGGAGCCATGCGAATCTGATCAAAGGCGCGGCTTAGAAATGCCGCAAACGTCGACACAAAGGGTAGATAGCCTCGCAACGCTAAACCCGTTGCAGCGCCGACCATATTTTGCTCAGCGATGTACATCTCAAAAAATCGTTCCGGATGAGCGTCGGCAAAGTCTTTGGCGCCGGTCGAGTTGCTGACTTCAGCATCCAGAGCGACCAGCCGCGGAAACTCGGTCGCAAGCCGCACCAAGGCCTTTCCATACGCTTGCCGCGTCGCGACCTCATCGCCTAACTCATAATGTGGCGGATCCGATTTGGCGCTCTGAGCGTGCCGCTGCGGTGCCCGCTCGGGCGGCTCCAGTGGCAGAGGATCTGAGAAATCGCTTTCGCCGATTTCCTCCAGGGCCGTCGCGAGTTGCTCGTCGTTGAGTGCTTTGCCATGCCAGCCACCGACATCTTCGATTTGTGAAACCCCTTTGCCCTTCAGCGTCCGAGCGACGATCATCACGGGGCGTCCATCTGAGTCAAACGCATGTTCATACGCTCGATGGATCTGCTCAAAGTCATGGCCATCCTCGACTGGAATCGCATTCCAGTTGAAGGCTTCTAGCCGGCGGCAATAAACATCCAGATCATGACCAGTCATCGTCGGCCCACGCTGACCTAATCGATTGACGTCGAGGATCCCGATGAGGTTGTCGAGCTTGTAGTGAGCAGCTAACTGAATCGCTTCCCACTGCGATCCTTCAGCCATTTCGCTATCGCCGAGCAGCACGAACGTGCGGAACCGCAACCGGTCCAAATAACGCGCTGCCAGTGCCATTCCCATGCCGATCGAAAGCCCCTGACCGAGCGAACCGGTGGCCGCTTCGGTAAATGCGAACCGCGATGTCGGATGCCCTTCCAGTTCGCTGCCGAACTCGCGGTAGCTGCACAACTGCTCCGGCTTGATTGTACCGGCTGCGGCCCAGAGCGAATAAAACAGCGGCGAGGCATGTCCTTTGGAAAAAATTAGGCGGTCGTTGTTGGGATCATCCGGATTGGAAATATCAAAACGAAAATGACCATGGAAGAATAACGCTGTCATCAGCTCCACTGCTGAAAGCGACGAGGTCGGATGCCCTGATCCAGCGTGATGAGTCGATTGCACGATCCAGCGGCGAATTTGGCGGGCGACTGCTTGTAACTGATCAACATCGTTCAACGTGTGCGACATCTTTTTCTCCTGAATGCCTTTGCAGTTTGGCCGCGTGCAGAAATGAACGGCACGGATTCCCCATGCCTGCTCCCGCGCCGGCCCACACGGCTGAGCAATGCAACCAGCGCGCCGTTTTCATGAAACTCATGGCTGCTCAGTTCGCGCTGGTCGATGAAGCAAGACCACCCTCGACAGCGGATGTACCCTCGGTCGTTGCTAGCGGAGCCTGAGCATCACTTCGTTGAGGCCGCATCTGCCCCAGCGTCTGTGGAAGCACTGGTAGCCGTGTCGGCATCCGCATCGGTTCCGCCGGACGCTCCTGCACCCACACCCGTACCGGCTCGGTCACCTGGGTTCGTGCTGGCCCCCGGTCCTGCCGCCGGTGGCGCCGCCGCTTCACTGGTTGCCCCGGCTTGTCCGGCAGCCGGAGTCTCCGGCTCAGGCGTCACGGAATAGTTGTCTTCTCGCGCTGGTTGGGGACGCGGCAACTGCGCATCCGGCGAAATGGAATCGCGGTCGTTGACCGAAGGCTGCGTACCCAAATCGGGCGAATCGACTTGACTGTCTTCACAGCCGATCAGGAGCAATGCAGCTAGTGGAAACAGCGCTGAACGAATCAAAATCGACATGGTTTTCCTTTCAGAAGCAGGGGTAAAAGTAGAACCCACCATTCATGGAACATGCGCCCTACTCAGGAACATCACAAGCACCCTGAAGGACACCAGAAGCGTTGATTCCGGTGCCCTTCACTCGTAACCCAAACTTAAATCGCGCTACTCGGTCGCTTCGGCAGAAAACAGTCGCGTCGGCTCGGCGGTTTTTACCGCCGCATCAAGCGCTTCGCTGTTAACCGCGACTTCAATTTGCACGTTGCCTTGATCAATCGCCGTTGCGCTCAGGCGATATTCCAGTTCATCGCCGGGAGCGAGCTCTGCAACAGGTTCGAAGGTGATCTGTTGCTCCTGCTGTTGAAACTCGCTGGGCCCCTCGGCACTGGCGAACTTCAACTGGCCCGGCAAGTTGACGGTCACCGCCACCTTTTGATCCGGCGCGTCGCCTTCATTGAGAACACGAATCACGTACACGACCTGTTGATCGGTCGCTACCGGATCGGCTTCGTCGACGACATACACCTGGAGCGCCGGGAGACGCAAAATCCGAGTGGCTGCGGTGGCCTGCGCGGTCTTACGCGTCTCGGAATCGGCTCCGGCGACGGCACCTTCCAACTCGCAGACATACTGCGCTTCGACCTGCGTCTCGATCCGGTCAAGATTCCGACTCACGAGCACATAATCGAACTGGGCTGTTTGCCCCGGTTCGAGCCGACCGATCGTGAAGCTGGGTTGCCCATTCGCCGCTCGGCCCGGCGACGAAGCTGCAGCCGATGGCTGCGCCGCATCAGCGGCGAGAGGTTCTGCAGCTCCTCCGGCCTGCTGTACCACTTGGCCTGGCTCTTGATCTGGGCGCTGGACGCTGGCCTGCACCACAGTGGAAGCGTCCGATGCGGTCGGCTCGGCGTCCGCTGGCTGGGCAGCTGGTTCCGTCGCGGCTTGCTGCTCAGCGGCAGCGGGTGAGTCGTTCGCGTCAGGTTGTGTGGACGGAGTCGCTCTGTCCTCCGTACCCTCGGTCATCTGGGGCTCGCTCAACTGTCGCAGTCGAGCCGCATCTGGGTAACGAATCACCACCTGCACATTTTCAGCGACAGCATTGCCGGTGTTCGTCACGCTGGCGGTAAACACGGCAGGGGAGTTGCTGGGTACGGCTCCTCGGCCATCGAGCGTCACCTCAAGATCGGCTCCGACGACATTCGGACCGACATTTTCGCTCCGCGACTGCAGATTCGATTCAACCGCACGAGCTTCGGCCCGGCTGTTGAACTGGCCGGTCTGAGTGGCGTAAACGCGAGCCACGAACCGGCGAGTATCACCGGCGGCGAGTTCATCGACAGTAAACGACAACCGCTCCTCGCCTTCGATGGTCTTCAGCCCGTCAGCCAACTCGTCGATGATTTCGAAACGGCCAACCGCTCCGGTGCCGTCGTTATGCACGGTGTAAACCAGTTCGATCACATCGCATAACTGGCTCTGTTCCGGAGCCGTCTTCACGATGTTCAGTTCCGGCTTGACCGCGGTCGCTTGCAGGCAGATCGCAGGCAAATAGGACTCGACCAGCAAGCAGGCTTGCACCGGCCCATCTTGATCGGCTGAGGCGGTGACCAGGAATGTTCGCGACTGGCCCGGCTGAAGTTTGTCGATTGCCAGGGTGCGGTTATCGCCTGTCGGCTGCTCCGCTTGAGGCGCGGCCGTCGGCTGTGGTGACTCCGCCGCGGCAGCAGGCTCCGCCGCAGCCGGCTGCTCATCGGTTGCAGGCTGCTCAGCCGCTGCTTCTTCGGAGGCGGTCGGCTCGTCAGGGGTCGGTTCAGCGGCGGGCTGCTCAGTAGCCGTTTCGTCGGCAGCGGGCTCCGCCGATTCGGCTGGCTCCGCCGGGGGCTGAACCGTCTCGGCCGGCTCGCCCTCGGCCTGCTCGGCTGCGGCCGGTTCCGCGGATGATTCGGCTGCCGGTGGTTCTTCTGCAGGCTGGTCGGACTGCGGCGGATCGGCCGTTGGCTGTGCGGCATCAGCCTGCCGGATTGACTCGATGGTCAAACCGTTGCCTTCGGTGTGACGCAGGCGGATGTCATGCAAGGTGACCTGATCGGTTGCGTTCTGGACGATCACCTCATAGGTGAAGGACTGACCGGTGTGGACTTCCGCGGGGAACCGCGCCTGAATGCTGAGCATGCCGTCGCCGGTTCGCATCGACTGCACTGCCTGCTGAGACTGCACCCGGCGATCCGAGCGCTGCGTGCGCTGCGTGCGCTGCGTGCGCTGAACCTCCGCCGGCTGAGTCTGCTGCGCTCGTGCTTTTGCTGCCGGAGGGTTGGACTGCGGCGTCGGTTGCTGAGCCAGGGCAAAGGCCGCTGAGGCTGACGCGCCGATCGCGAGGGCGGCAACCGCCCAGCGCGACGCTAGCATCGAATGAGTCATGCTTGCATCTCTCCGTGTTGACATGAATGTCTAGTCGATGGAGGCCGCGCACAGCCTGCCTCCTCCTGATCCAATCCGTCTGCATTGACGGTAAAGGAATGACGAAGTCGTCCCGAACCGGCAAACTCCATACCAGCGGATTTGCCAGTTGCCTCAGGGATGCGCTGCGGTGACTACGTCTAAAGCCAGGTCTCCAGCGATCTGAACCACTTCCGAGTGGTGACAATTAGAACAACAAAGTTCTGAGAACCTGACTATTAAGAAGGATCGCATTGCTAGAAAAGCGATCACTGGGTGCACATCAACCAAATCCAATAGATATCAGAATCAACCGCTGGATTTCCTTGCGGCATCGTTAGCGAGCCTTGCGTCGGCGAAGGAACTTGCCGGTACTGGGCACCGCGTGCTGGCTTAAACGCCTACACGGCACGGCGGTCTGCATTTGACGAAGGTTGCGAAGCTGGTCTGACAGATCCTTACCAGGCGTGGCCCGGATAGATCCAGGCGTCGATCGCCTCAAGGGTGTCCTCGTCCAACGGCTCACAACGAAACTGAACTTGCACCGGAGGTCGAATGCTTGCAAAGGCGGTGCTATAGCGAGTCGCAGTGTTAGCACGAGCGAGCATCAGGATTGCCATCGGTCCGCGGCTCTCGATGGTAGCAATCTCAGAATTGCGGAAGCGGTAGTTCAACAACGTAATTTCGATCTTGGCCCCCAACTGCCACTGCACCGAAAACTCGCGGTTCCAAACCTTCTCCGAGACCGAACCGGAATCATCGAACCGCGCTGCCTCGACACCACCGACGGCGACTCGGACTCCATGCTCTCGCGGGCGATCCAATCCGGCCGTGCGCACGAGCGTGATCTGATAGCGGTGCGGCTCGAGCATCCGCCGGGCAGCGTCCGTCGCTCGCTCAATCGAGGCGCGTTCGCTGGGCTCGATCACATGCTCCCAGTGGCTCAGGTACTCGCTGATCCGCTGCAGCTTGCGCTGCAGCGACCCACTATCCCATACCACGATCGCCTTGATGGCTTCGCGTGCTCGAAGCCGTCGTTTCTCGTCTTCGCTGGCCAGCAGCAGCCGGGCTTGCTGCGCCTGTTGGCCATCGGGGAACCGCCGCAGGTACTCGTTGATCGTGTGCTCGATCGCTGTGACATCCTGGCTAGCGGCCGCATCTTGCACCCGCGCAAACAGCAGTTCTTCTTTCTTGCGTTCGCCCTGCAGTCGCAGCGTCTCTAGTTCCTCGTGCGCAAGGCGTTCTGCTGCCTCCGGCAGATCCGAGAACCGCTGCAGGATTGCCTCCACTTCGCTTTCGCTGCGGGCACCGCGCAGTTCCGTGCTGGCCTGCACGGCGGCCTCGCGAATGCGCTGCCGATACACCGGCTGATTCACCGCGGCCACCGCTGGCGGCAGGTCCTGCAGCCGCGCCTGCGGATTGTCGATCCGCTGTCGCTGCGCCGTAATCTCACCGCTGCGGTAGTGGTAGGCCGCCGCCAGGAACAGAAACATTCCAACGAGGCACGCGGCAATCGCCTGTCGCCCGCGAAGACGCGGCCGCTCGACAAGTGAAAACCAGTAGGCGAACAGCCGCTGAAACCCGGCTGGAGCAAAGGTCACCGTCGGCGCTGCCGCTGCGGTGGATGCTTCGGCCGGCGATGTCAACTCACAGGTACCACCGCCAAAGCCACACACGCTGACCGACAACCACTGCACCGCGTCGAAGTGGGTGCGGAGAAACTCCGCCACTTCGGGTACTCGCTGTGTGACCCTTTTTTGCACGGCTCGGGGTGTGCGCAGAGCGAACCGCTGTGCCAGATCGGCCTTGGTAACCACGACCGCAACCGGCACCTCAACCGGTGCACGGGGACTGGCGGACGCCGCGCCAAGCCGCTGAGCAAGGGCTTGAATCAATGGTAGGCCGGCAATCGCCTCCTCCGCATCGAGCTTACCACCGTCGATCATCAGCAACAGCAGATCGGCTGACTGCGTAAGCGTCTCGACGCGCCGGCTCGCTTGCCCTTCATCGCCATGCTGCATCGCGGCCACAAACGCCTCGCCAGCAAAATCCTCGAGCTGCACCGCGACTGTTTTG
>CALELC010000508.1 GCA_937904535.1 uncultured Planctomycetaceae bacterium | reverse complement strand
TGCCCCAGAGCGATGCCAGCCCCGCGGTGGCGCTCAACAAGCCACAGGCGAAAACGATCATCGTCAGGCGGACGCTTCGCAGCGACCACCACGCAAGCCCCAGTCCCAATAGCGCGGAAAAGCCAGCCAGCCGCATGAGCGTCCGCTCGCCTTCTTCATCAATCGCCACGTTGTCTACCGGCGGCCCACCGAGATGTGCCTGATCGACATCGATGCCGCACTGTTGCATCGCCTGAAAGAGCACACCCGGTGGATGCTTGAAGCCCAGCGGGCCGATAAGCGGTCGGGCAAGCACCTCGCGCAACTGCGGAATGGCCTCATCCGAAAGCGTGATGATCAGACACGTTTGCTTGCGGTCGGGCCCGAGCAGCGAACCGACAATCCGTTCCTTGGCCAGCTCAAACGGAATCTGGGAGTCGGACTCGACCAGGTATTCGAGCATCCGCGGTCCCGTAAACACGGACTTGATGTAGTGTTGGTAAGGCACCTCACCCGGCCGACCGCCAACGGGATTGTCGGACACGAGCAACGAAGCGAGCTCATCGATGCGCGGATCGGGCTGCAGCGTTTCGATGCTGGTCGCCTGCGCGTTGATCTCACACCCGTCCCAACTGACGACCACAAATTGATCGCCGACAAAGTGTTTTCGGTACCACGCGAGTTCCCGAGTCTCATCAAAGGATTCGGGCAGCCAGTCTGATACTTGATTGGTATTGCTTCTGACAGCTTGGAAGGCGCCGAACACGAACAGCGGCGCCAGGCAGAAAAATACAATCAAAATCAGCAACGACCAACGGGCAAAAAACGGCTTGGGCCCAGGTCGTCGCTTGCCGCGCAGCAAGCGGCTCCGCAACGGGTGACTCATAACTCATCGCTTGAAGAAACCAGCGGACGATCCGCCGAGTTCAATCGCGCGGGGCCGCCGAAATGCAGAAGTGTGAAAACGCCAACGCAACTCCAAAGACTGCGCGGCTACACCTGCAAGCGAATGTGCAACTGGATGAGAGAGCAGGAATCTAGCGATCGCCGATCGGTCCTGGCAGCGGCGGCGCTATCCCAGGCGGTGAGACGAACTGCGCCCGTTTTAAGGACGCCTAGCTTGTCTAAGGACACGGTCCGTTTGGGCTGAGCGACCGTTGATCCACTGGCTTCACTGGTCGCCAAGATGGCCTGACACGGCGCTCGCAGCACATCTTGAGAAAGTTCAAGCATGCCTGCCGGTTCTACATCGACGACGTAGCAATCGCCTGAACCGAGACCTGTGGAAGCAGGCAAGGCAGTTGCTTCCAAGCGACTTCCGCACACGCCAACCGCCCAGACTGCCAACCAGATGGCAATCGTCTTGAGCGACCAGGAGAAAGCAGGGAGTTGCATACCAGACGACGCGTGTCGTCCACCGAGCGATGTGAAGACGGGCAGCATTTGCCGATCAAATATCATCATCGCGCCGAGTACGGGGGCTGCAACAGCAAAACTGAAAAAAAGGCCAAAGGTGCCGATGCACTGGCCACTCCCGTCGCACGATCGCTCAGCGACAACGGGGTGCCGAAATGATAACGCGGAATCGAACTCGGGAAGAGGCTGATTGCGGAAAAATCGTGAAAACCGGAATACTTGGCCCAGGATTCGCCAAGCCCCTACTTGTTCTCCTAGCGCGAGTTCGTCACGCTCGCTAGCAATCAACGCTGTTAGCTTGGTAAGGAAACCGGTTGCGAGGCGGTCGATCGAGGGGCATCGCGCATGGTTTGCTGGATCGTTCGTAGTAGGGGATATGCCACTCGTGATCGGCCAACGAAAAACTGCTCGTAGACTCGCTTTGCAACCCCTGGAAAATCGCTGGTTGTTGGCGAGTGATATCGATTACTGCTTGCCTAGCTTGCCCACTGAGCCTGATTTAGCGGCGCTTAACGCCAGCCCGGTGGCACCGCTAGCGGCCGGTAGCACACCGACCAACTACTCGCCCTACGATCCGAGTGGCGATGCGCGGGTGACACCGTTGGACGCCTTGCAGGTGCTGAACTACCTTGCCGCGGTTCAGCGCGGCTCGGTGGTTCCTACTGCAGAAACACAGGTCCGATTCGACGTGAATCGAGATGCGACGGTGGCACCGTTGGATGTGTTGGAGATCATTCAGGTACTGAGTCAGGCGCAGCGCGGTGGCTTTGATGAGATCCATGTGCCGCGCGTCACGCTGCTCAATGAGGCGGCGGGGGCTGTCGTTCAGGATCTATCGGTCCGAATCGACGTGCCAGCGAACGTCCAGAAAATCTATGCCGCAGTTAATGGCGAAAATGGGGTGTCAGCACCGCACGAAATCACGTCGTTGCGAAGCGGTGGGACGTTGACCCTGTCACACCAGGAACTGCTCTCACGCCTGGGCCCCATCGAAGAAGGGCCGGTGGAGTTGCAGTTTTGGACTGATGATCCGCAACGGCTAGCGCGGACGCATTTGCAGGTCAATTATCAAGCTCCTGTACTGCCGCGCCCGGACCGCGTTCTGTGGACGGAGAACGCTGAGAATGGCACGAAGAATGTCATCGATCAAACTCATTCAGCTTATCCGTTGATTCAGCCGGACATTCGTGCCGCCGGGAAACAAGCATTCCATCTAGCTCACTCATCACCGACTCTAAATGGGTTCGAGATCAATCGAACGATTCGGGTGGAGGAGGACACACAACTGTACTTTATGAGTCGGCTGGGCTGGGCAGCGACCGGCCAAGTGGCTGAAGTGCAGTTGTCTACCGATGGCGGTACGAGCTGGCCGCACACGCTGTATTCGCAAGCAGGTACTGGCGATTCCGGTGAAGGTGCGTTTACACTCCGGCAGATCGACCTGTCGCCCTATAGTGGCCAGAACATTCGCCTGCGGTTTGTCTATCAGGTCAAATCCGGCTCGTACTATCCGCAAACCGACCCCGGATTTGGATGGTACGTCGACAATATCCGGATCGGAAACTTTGTCGAAAAAATTGCTTATAGCATCGGGAAACCGACGGCTTATCAACAGCAATATTTAGAGTACATCAACCGGGCGCGTGCCGACGCGCTGGCCGAAGCGCGGCGGCTAGCGAATTTGACCGATTCTCAAATCACCGACGTCTATGCGTCCTTTGGGATCCAGCCGAGCGACATCCTGTATCAATACACGCAGCAAGTGAACTCTGGCCAAATCACCCGCCGTACTCAGCCGTTGTCATTCAATGCCGCGTTGTTGCAAGCGGCCCAGTTACACACTCAGGATCTCTACAATAATCGCTCTCAGAGCCACACGAGTTTGGCTCAGCCGCCGGCGCCGTTCGAGAGCGGATTTGGGCCTCGAGATCGAGCGGGTGCCCTGGGGTACACCGGCGGTGTGGCCGAGAATGTTTATTCGCATTCACGCTCGGTAGCTTATGGGCATGCTGCGTTTGCCGTCGATTGGGGCGGCGATTCGCCGGGGCATCCCGATTACAACCCGCTGTTTGCCGGCCAGGGAATGCAGAATCCGGCTGGCCATCGTTTGAACCTTCACAACGCCCGCGCCAATGAAATCGGCATCGGTGTGATCAACGCTACCAGTGGACCGGTGGGGCCGCAGTTGGTAACCCAGGACTTTGGGCTGGCCAACAACGCGACTTTTATTACCGGCGTTGTGTATGAGGATCTAAACGGCAACCGGTTCTATGATATCGGTGAAGGCCGATCGGGCGTCCGCATTGATGTCGATGGTTCCGGGTACTATGCGGTCTCAGCTTCATCCGGAGGCTACTCCGTACCGGTGTCTGCGGATGGCCAGTACACCGTTACCTTCTCGGGTGGCGGGTTTGAAACCTATGTGGTGACCAGCCAGGTGAAATCAAGTCAGAACGTGAAAGTCGACTATGTCATCTGAGGTTGCGAGAGACGATCGACCGTTACTCTCGCTCGCTGTCGTCCATCCCTGAGGGGTTAAAGGTTCGCAGCAGCTTGCGACCCTTGTACAGATTCCACAGGTCGCCAGCATCTAACGGTCGTGAGCGGCTGGCGATCGAAAGATGCATTGTCTCAAGTCCGTCAGTGATCACGCGGCACGGCTTATCATCGCGTGTGGCAGTGAAGACGGCGGCCTGTTCACCGAGGAACACGCCGAATAACTCAGCTTGGGGTGACTGATAACCGCTGCGATCGACGTGCGCCGCCAATTCAGCCACGATCCGTTTCTGAGCCTGATTGAAACGCTCTGCGGAGAGCGCGAAGATGTCTTCGTGTTCCGCATGCCAGCCAGCGTAGATCGCGTAGATGTCATCCATCGGCAGGTCCGCCACGTCATTGGCTAGTGCAAACACAACTGGCCCGGTGATGCCGACATTGCTGTAGCTGCGCGAGCCCATGTCATAGTGGAACCGTACCAAAAAACAATCGATCGGCTGTTCGTAGCTCGGCCAGTAAAGTTGACGTTGGTCGATCGTCTCGACGGAGGTCGGCGGTACGCCCATTTGTCCTGGTTGCGATAACCACAGCGCCATCTCCGCTTCGGCTGTCGCGGCCGGACTGCGATAGGATTCGTCGATGCGATCCGACAGTCCGAGTTCATCGGCATAAGCGATCACGCGCAGCCGCGCCGACGGCTCGCTGACCAGGGCAATGAGGTGATCGGTGCCAGCTTCGTCTTGCATCCGCGCCAGCGCTCCGGCGGCTTCGGTCTGGACACGCCGGTGTTTGAGCTGCATGGCAGCGGTGAGTCGTGACAGCGACTGCGGCTGGCCGATCAACCCCAAGGCATCGCAAAGCGAAACCGCCAGTGAGACCGCTTCGCTTAGTCTGCTTTGAACAGTGGCAATATCGTCGCCGAGCGTGCGTGGGTCGGCTTCGAATTGTTCCAGTCGGCGGGTTACGGCGGCCAGCAGCGTGTTGAGCATTGTGACTTGGTCGGATGCCGGATGAACCGTCACTCGCTGCGTGCGCGTCAGATAGTTCGCGACATCCAGAGCTGGCGCAGCGACGGCCGGATGTTCGATCGAATCGAGCAGTGCCGGAAACACGGCGTCGACAGACCAATCAGCGCTCTGCATCAGCGGGCTGAGGACCTGTGCGGCGGCGATCGAATCTTTCGGAGGATGTTGCTTGATCCGCTGCATTGCGATCCGCAGCGCTGGCTCGCTGCGGCTCAGCACCAGCAGGTGCAAGATCAGCGACCGGTTCGGACAGGCTGGCGGCAAAGCTTCATCCAGCGTTACCAGGTCCTGAGGGCGAACCGCCAGCAATTGCTGCCGTTCGCCCTTGAGAAACAGCGTGTGCAGGCCTCGCAGCAGCGCTCCCACGATGGCCGGATCCGACTGGGGCAGCAGGTCGCGCTCGGCCAGCAGTTCGTCGAGAATTGCCGGAGCCGAAGTGGGGGCGGAAGCTCCGACTTGGCGGAGCGTCATGCCAGCGGCGGCGGGATCGGCATCGGGGCCGAGGAGGGAAGCGATGTCGATATCGAGTTCAGTCACGTCAGTGGCGGCCGATGCATAGGAAGGGACAGAAGGAACGATCGTATCGGCGCAGCGGCAAGGCGGCAAACCGGCAGGCGTCTTTGAGGACGGGGCTAAATCGCCCCCGTCGCCAGCGTCAGGCGGTTGAAACCGGAATTTTGCCTGGACGCTCATGCCCAGCGG
>CALELC010000507.1 GCA_937904535.1 uncultured Planctomycetaceae bacterium | reverse complement strand
TGCTTCGGGCCCACCAACCGCGCTGCTCGACGCTTGCGCGATTGTGGCAACACTGATTCGCCATGAACGCTCCGCAAACGTCATCGTACCGCAATCGCCTCGCAGCCAGGCCATTCACCTTTTCGATGAAGCTAGGTGTGCTGTGCTGATGCGGCTCCACCGGCGAGTGTGTTAACCACCGGAGCGGGTGCGAAATCATCAAGGGCATGGCAAGGCAGTGTAAACTTGGCGGTTGAACCTAGTTGAGGCCAAAAGCAGCCATCACACGCACGCAGGCTCGGTCAATGAAATTGCTACGATCCTTCGTTGTCGTTCTTTCGCTATTTGCATTCAGCGAAACCGGAGCAACGGACTTTGCGAGTCTTAGCACCCCACAAGTCGAAGCCCTCCTGACATCGCAGGCTCACAACGAGTGGGGAGATGAACTACTCAAAGCATTTCCTGCAGGTGCTGAAACGGATGACTGGTCTGACTTGCCGATTACCCTTTTCCCTGCTCTCCGGAATACCGGAACGAGCAGGGTATCAGAACAATTTAATGAGTGGTGCTCGCAGCATCTTAAGGCTGCAAAAAAGAGGAACCGTTACGGCAATACTCTTGTTCAGCTGACACCCGGCAGCGATGAACGCTCTGAACGCCAGCTCGTTGAAAGGCTGGCGGCCTGCACGGCTGATGAAGATCTGTCTCCAATACTTAGACTTTCAGCGCTGGGGGCCGTTGTTAACGTTGACCATCAACAAGTAACCAATTCGCTGCTTCTGTTCTGCCTGCGCTACCTCAATGAAAATGAAGCGGCGTCACGTCGGGCCTGTCAAACTGATTCTAAATCATTGGCAGAAAGTGGCAGAAATCCCGAAAATCCTTTGCCAGCACTCTTCGCGGATGGATTGGCAGTGCTTCAACAGCAGAAAAACGCACTTGTACTTGCTGGCTATCTCGCAACCTTAGCGGATGCCACTGTTCAGCACGAATCGGTAGTCAATCTTGGACAAGAAGGAGGTAACATGTTTGTTCCTCCCTTTTCGTTAGCGCACGGTGATCCAGCGCGCATTTTCCGGATTGAGGTGAGGCGTCTCACATCTGCCAGCGATGTGCCTCGGCAAAATTCCCCGATTGTCGTCAGTGAACGTCAGGTGCTAAATAGTTACCGTACTGAGCTCGTAGCAGGAACTACGTTCACTGCGGGGACGGTCGCGAGGCATGAACTTTTCAAGTTCGTCGACCAGTGGATGTCACGCCTTGAGGATGAGCGGCGGAAGAAAGCACCTTTAACGGATGAACAAGAAGAGGCATTGACTCTGGTTTTGTCTCGCTTGCTTCAAATTGATGACATTGCCGTTCAGCTTCGGCTGACTTCACATCTCCAAAGCGATGTCGACTCGCTCCTCCATGAAGAGCCTCCGCAGGAGGGGCCGCGAACGCGGTTGGCGCGCGGAGTTTTAAACGTCTTGCAGTCAACTGCTGCTGAGCCCAAACGTCTGTTCGGCGTATCCGTCGTCGATGCTTATGAATCGATGTTGCAGTTGCGCCGGACTGCCGAAGACGTAGAACAGTCGATTGTTGCCGCAGGTTTAGGCAAGTCCCGGTAATTCATCCCTCGGCGCGAGTTCCTACCTATGAGTGTCCCGACCAACCATTTGGCTGGCAATTCTGCTTCCTGCGCTGGAACATTTTCGTAGTCTGGGCACATTCTGAGTACGCACCGATAGGACCGCGCCGTTGACTCACTCTCCGTTCACAGCACGCCAGCGAAGCACGACCAGCAGCGGGCGGTGATCCGATGCGATCGATTCATCGAGCACTTCTGCTGAAACGATTTCAAAGGCGTTTTCAGGGGCAAAGAGCACGTAATCGATCTGTTTCGATGGTTGGTCGGCAGGAAATGTTCGCAATTCCCCCTCAGGCTGTGCCACACGCCAGGTTTCAGCAAGATGTGTCAAAGGCGCACTGGCAGGCTCGGCATTGAAATCACCAGCTAGGACTACCGGATGCTCCGAGTTAGTAAACAGACGACTGAGTTCACGCGCCTGCTGCAATCGAAAGTCTCCATTGGCATGATGCAAATGAGTGGTCGCAAAGGACAACGAATTGCCCGCAACAATCACCTCGACAACGCCTGTAATTCGTTGCTCGCGCGCCGGCATCCCTGGAAGCCAATGGACCTGGACGTCCGATTGCGAGAACTTCGACAGGACTGCCTGCCCGTACTCGCCCCCCTCAAAGTCGATTTGCTTGGCAAATTTGCCTTGCATTCCTGTCAAACGGGCGAGTTCATTCGTTTGATCGACTCCACCCGTGCGTTTCGTGCGGTTGTCGACTTCCTGAAGAGCCACCAGGTCAGGTTGGGCGCGACGAATGACTTCTGCCACCCGTTCCAGGTCAACCCGATTGTCCATCCCTCGACCGTGGTGAATGTTGTAGCAAAGAATGCGCAGGACCGTCGGGTGAGGTCCTATGGCCGTGGGTTGCGCACCGCTGGCGGTTGACGCTGTGGTTGCTAGAAAAGCCAGGAGCGACAATATCAATTTCGACACCGATAT
This sequence comes from uncultured Planctomycetaceae bacterium, assembly GCA_937904535.1. Taxonomy (GTDB): domain Bacteria; phylum Planctomycetota; class Planctomycetia; order Pirellulales; family Pirellulaceae; genus UBA6163. Next base: position 2,612 of record CALELC010000507.1, on the reverse strand, counting down.
CCGGCGGTAGATCTTTCGAGTATCGCAGGACAATTCTAATCTCATATCGCTACCGATCACCGGTTGAACCGCATATGCATGGGGTTGTGCAGCCTCGCTGAGCAAAGTTTGTCAGCTACGTGACCTTACTTGATCTCAAGTTTCTAATCGCTAAGTCCCTCGGCAGGAACCTCAACGGTGACGCCCGAGCGTTTGGGATCGCGATAGCTGTCAGGGATTTTCACTTTCGGGGGCGGCGGGGCAGGGAACTCCATCATCCCGGCTCCAGGGTCCGTCGCCGGTGGTCCTACATAGGTAACCGAAACGGTGTGCGCCCCTTGAATCGCACCATCGCCCGGTTCGTTGGTCCCGAGAACGAACTTTCCTTCAGCATCGGAAACGCCGGCAGCAGGTCGTTGGCTGTCGCTTGGAAACAGCGTGACCTGGTAGAACTCCAGCGGGCGTCCTTGGTAGGTCAACGTGCCACTGACCGGCACCGTTTGCACCACCTCCCCCGTATCGACGGACCCACAGCCCGAGAGACCAAAAAACGCCACTGCAACAACGGCGAAGCGTGCAGGCATCCAAATAATATTCATCAAAACAACTTATCGAATTGGTACTGGCAAAGTTGGCTCACGGCATGCCGATAAGCGGCTTTCGGCGATGATGAGGCAGCCGGTAACACTCAGCTTTTAAGCTGAATGTGTCAACCGCCCGAGGCAACCGTCAAGTTAAGACAAGAAGCAGCGTTTACTGCGTAATGACTTCCCCGCCACCCATCGTTCCGATCCCGCGCCAGATCAATGCGTCGGTGCTGTCGCTGGCAAACTGCACCGATCCGTCAACGCGCACGTAGTTCACTCCACCGGGGTGATAGCTGCGAGCGGCCATGTGGCCATGGGCCAGACCGGTAACAATGCAGTCCCGCAGACGAGCATTCGGAGTCAGGGTGTGGTTGTAATAGGTTGCCACCAACAGTCCGCGGTAGTATTGCAGGCCGCGGTACAACCAGGCGGTGGTAGCACGGTTTTCACACTCCGCGGGAGCGTACAGAAGATCATTGCCGGTCCAGGTCGACGCCGGTGCCGTCGCCACCCGGAAATCATTGGGATTGCCAGCGGCAACAGGTGATTGCGAACCGGTGCCATTAGGGCCTTTTTTGATCTCAGCAAATAAAGCCGTGTTTGACAAACCATCCGTCACATCGCGCAACTGAGTGCGGGAATTGCGGTAGAAGACACCGTGCTCTCGAGAAGGTGCCGTAGGCCGCTGGACGGCGGTCGCCCCTAGGCACTGCATGTAGTTCGCGCTGGCCGAATCGATGGTGCTGGCAACCATTCCACGCATCTGTCCAGGGTCGGATGGGCAGTGAAACGCGGGAATAATCTGGATACGCGCCTGTGAATTGGCAGCAGCAGCGTTGACTTGAAAATTGAAGTCGAAGGTTGAGTAGTTCGAACTGCCCTCCATAAAGGGGAGTAAATAGGGATGCGTCGACGCCTGAGGAATTTCTGGCCCCGGCATGACCGCATCGCCAGCAGGCAATCGGCCGTGTGCCGACTCATAGTTCAAGGTGGCGAGCCCCAATTGCTTCAAATGATTGCTGCACTGCATCCGCCGAGCAGCCTCTCGGGCAGCTTGCACTGCCGGCAGCAGCAAACCCACCATCACGCCAATAGTGGCAATCACCACCAACAGCTCCACCAAGGTGAACGCACGACGCATCGAAACCAACCTTAAAAGTACGAAGAGAAACGCCTGACCACAGCTCAAACGGCAAGCCACCGTCGACTGTACTCACGACATCAAATTGCCGGCGTTTTTTCGCGTGGTGGCAACTGAGTGCAGTGATCCGCAGAGAACGCGGGCATCAGAAACAGACGTAGGGACGAGTGGCGGCAGATCTTAATGAGCAGCGGTACCGACAACAATGGGGACCGAAACAATCCTTTTGGGCTGGTACTGATTTCGGCGATTGCACAGTAACACGCTGGCTGGACAAGCAAACCGTGCTGCCGCTTCGACATTCACAGCCGTGGACTTCGGTTTTGCCGATTTCTTGATTGCCGCTTACCTATCCGCGGCTTCCCGGCCTGTTGCGTGAGCGCGGTGCTCGCAGACAAGAGCAACCTCCGCCGCGACGATGGGATGGACCAACCTGCAGCAGTGATCCGGGGTTGCCTTCACGTCCTGCCGAGACGAATCGGACAGCCGAGTTTTCATGACTTGGATTGAACCAGCAGCGCCGGTTGGCTCCGGCACCCCCGAAACGACATCATTACCACGGACCAGCAAGCTCGATTTCAGCCACCTCGTAATTCAGCAACTCCCGCACGACTTGTCAGGTGCTCAAGGAGTGCATTGGCGTCACGCCTTGTAAATCTCTGGTATACGCGATGGCGAGACTTTTACGCCCATCGAATGGCGTTAAGATTATTGATCCGCAGCCAGTACTTCATGTCCGAACCGCGAACCTATAAGAACTGCCAATTCTAGATGGTCGTTGGGGCGAGATGTTCAAGTCTCAGCAATGTGAATGGTAAAACCCGGCTTGCCTCTTGTGCCTACAACACCGACCCATAACTGCTGCAATGGGCAATTTGAATAAAAGGAGCTTGGTGCAGCACACA
>CALELC010000506.1 GCA_937904535.1 uncultured Planctomycetaceae bacterium | reverse complement strand
CAAATCGCCCAGCGGAATTGCCGCCGTTCGGCCTTTGCCGAAGCGCTGAGCGACGATCGCGGGTGCGGAACTGCCGTCGGCCAGCTTCACGACGCCCAGCAACGACGCTCCCGGTTTGACAGGGCCGACCGGTGAGAGCGATTGAAAGGGGGGCATTGTCGCGAGGCGGCTGGCTTCGGCCTGTTCGTTTTCCCGCAGTCGCACCCACGGTTGCAGCAGCCCTTCACGGGTCAGTTCCAGGCGGTAGCTTGGGGTGGCAAGTGAGTCAGCCGATGCGGCTTCCCGTTGCCCGCGCGGCGCGTACAGCGGTGACAATTCGCCGAGCGGACTTTGCGAAAACCGCTGGCCGGCAAACGCTTCCTTGCCACCCAAAAACAGCAGACCGCCACCGCGGGCAGCGACGAACCGCCGAAGTAAAAGCAGTTGGTCCTGTGAGAAGAACTCGGGTTCGATGTCGTCGAGAATGACCGCATGGTAGGCAAACAGCTCCTCCGCAGTTCTCGGAAACCCTCGCACCAGTTCATCCGCGTCGCGAACTCCTAGTCGGATCAGCACCGCTTCGTCGTACCGCTGGGCTGTCTCTTCATCGTTGTCGTCTAAGCCCGCAAACAGCGGATTGGCGCTGCTGACGTCGCGATCACGGAAGCTGAACTTGGCTTCTTTGTCGGCGATCCGCAGCAGGCCCACCAATTCGGTTTCGGCGTCTTCTTCGAGAGCTCGCCGCAGGTATTTGAACTCCCAATTCGGGCGGCCGGCTAAGTACAGCACCCGGTACGGCCCGCGCGCTGCATCAACCGTGACCAAACGCACGTTGTTCTTGAAGGTGGCTTCCGAAGTGGCCGCTTCGCGATTCCAGCTCGCGCGATCAGCGGCGCGAAACACCGCAGTCTGATAGAACCGCACCCCGGTGCGAACCGGTCGAAAGCGAAACGTGACCGCCGGATACTCGTCGGTGCCACTGGGAGATTTTTGCTGCTTGACCGTTTGCTCCTGGACGACGGCGCCGGTCTGCACGTCGGTCAGTTGCACCACAATCTCTTCGCCGGCAAGTCCGTCGGCCGCAACCGCGACGCGGACCGTGACCGGAGCGGTCTCGAAATCGCTTTGAGTCACGCTGACGTCGGCAATCCGCAGATCGCGGATCTGCTCCCGCTCCGCAGACAGCACCGGATAGACCGGAAAACCGAGCTGTGACCAGTCGGTCTCTGCCGTTTCCGTATCGGTCAAATTGCCATCGGAGAACAGCAGCACACCGGCAACCGGGCGGCCCTGCAGCCGTGTAGCGAGCTGTTGCAGGCTGCCGGCGACCGAGGACGCCCAGCCGTTCATCGCCAGCGACTGCAGCGCATCGGCGTTCTCCAGCCGCGCATCAAAGGCATAGGTGCGGACATCAAAATCCTGAGCCAGCCGGACTCGCCAAGGCGCATCGGGTGACAGCCGTTCGCGGATTCGTTCTCCTCGCGTTGGCGATTGGGGAGCCGCTCGCAGCGACATGCTCTCGCTGTTATCGACCACAATCGCGAACAGATTGGCCTGCGGCTTGGGCCGCGTGCCGCTGCGCATCGGCTGCAGCAAGCAGATCGCCAACAGTGCGACCGCCAGCAGTTTGAGCAGCCCCGCCAACCAAGGAACCTGCGACCGGGTGCTG
>CALELC010000505.1 GCA_937904535.1 uncultured Planctomycetaceae bacterium | reverse complement strand
CGCGGCATCGGCCCCAAGACGATTGAGCAAGTCACGCCGCTGGTGATTTGCGGGCCAGCTTTCGCAACTGCGTCTGCCTCGGACGTTGCCGACCTTGCGTCCGGGCGCCCGCGCGCTGCACTGCTCGACGATTCCGCTTCGACATCCCGCGCGATGCAGAGGCCACCCAGACTCACGGCGCCAGCGCAACCTGCACCGGCTCCCGTTCAAAATCCTGTGCCATCAGCAGTGGCTGGGGAGTAAGGCCCGCGAAGCCGGCGACGAAGCGATCCGGCACCCGTTCCAACCGCGTGTTGTAGAACGTCGCAATGTCATTGAAGTAACTGCGGGCCAGCGCGATCCGCTGCTCGGTGTCGACTAGGTTTCGGTGGAGCTCCTGGAACGCCGCTTGCGACTGAAGCTGCGGATACTGTTCGACGAGCATCGTCAATTGGCCTGCGACACTGTGGTGATCGGGGCCCGCGGCCCAAGGTGGCGTGGCAGCGAGCTGGGTACGCAGTTCCGCCAGATCCCGCTGCAGTTCTTGCTCGTGCGTCTTCAGACCTTGGACCATGGCGATCAGATTGGGAATCAAATCGTGGCGGCGTTTGAGTTGCACGTCGACCTGCGCCCACCCCTGTCGCACACGGTGCCGCAGTTCCACCAAGCTGTTGTAAACCATCCCAGTCCATGCCATCCCCGCGGCAAGGAGATAGCCAGTTGCCGCCAGCAGGTACAGCGGGATTCGAATGGCCGGATCACGCTCGGCCGCTAAATCTCCGATCACGCAACCAGCAGTCGCCAAGACACAGCCAAAGATCGACCAGCCCCAAAACGCCCACTGATAGCTGCTGCGGACCTGCTCTTCGCTGCGAGTGGAGATCAAAAACAGCGGTGCGTGCGGATCCCGAGCGATCTCGGCCGCGACCACATCCTTGCGTTCTCGCGACTGGCCGATGACGTACAGCTCATGGTGCAGCGGAATCGCCTGCTCGACGAACTGACGGCGATGGTCTGAATCGGAAACGGCGAAAAGCGGGCCTTTGGCATAGTACAGCGGATCGAGGCGTCCGCAGGTCTTACTGAACACCGTGGTCGGCTCGATCGTCGCTCCTTGCGGCCGGATCAGGATCACGCCGTGATCGTCTTGCAGGTAGAACGGCATCAGCTCGCCACCGCTGGCTACTGTCGTCCAGCCGCTTTCCCGCCGTGTCCGAGTTTTCCTTTTTCCATCACTGTCGGTATACGTCTCGGTCACCGTCCGGGACCAGTGTTCCTGCACACTCCACTGGTACTGAACGCAAGGCATCGCGGCGAGATAACTTGTCAGTGGCGCTGCAGCTTCCGCGGTGCCATGCAGCTCGACAAATCCAATAAATACCCCGGTGGTTTTCGACGTCGGCAGGTCCTCGACCAACCGCTGTCTGCGAGCAGCGCGAAACGCGGCCCAGAGGCAGAGCGCGGCGAATAGCCCGCCCACCCATGGGATCAGCGGAATGAAATCTTGCCCGGAAACATCCATGGTGCTCAACAAGTTTCAAGGACCTTTTGGTCAACGTTCGCATGACCAACCAACGCCACTACCAGCCTGCCGTCGAGCGACCTGGTGTCGCAACCCGACCGCTACGGTCGCCGATGATCGCGTCCACATCCACGACTCCGTCGGCTTGCACACCACAAGCTTGCATCAACCCACGGCGTCTTTGCAACCGCCTCCCCAAGGCTCGTTGATCACGCGAACTGGGCGCCATCAAACTCAACCAGGCCCGAGTTTTTCCCAAGTTCGACTGGTTGCAGCCGCCTGCCTTAACCACTGCCCGGTGAGCAGCTGGCAGGTTGCCGCCGACGTGGCCCGCCGTGCTGCAACAGCCTCCGTAAGCATTGATCGGCCCCGGAATTTCATGGCGTGACCATGATCTTGCGCGGAAGAAGCTGGCACAGGGGGCACGGTCGTAAACTCATTTTTGCCGCCGCCCCCTTGCGCTCGGTCAGCTGTTCCGCGTCATGTCTCACCGCGGCAGCTGCCAAACAGCTCAATCGGCGTCTCCGCGGGCGACAGGCGAGCGGCGGCCGACATGGTTGCCAAAGGTGCTATCGGGCGACTACGTTTTTATCGGATGAGCGTCCGCGGCTCCGGCCGACAACACAACCTCGGAGAGATTAGCACGATGAAAATGCGTTGGCTTGCGATTGGGTACATGGCGGTTTGTAGTGTGTTCACCGGCATCCAATCGGCCGCGGCCCAGGAAAAGGGACACCTCTATGCTCATCGGGGCGGAGCATTTGAGTTTGAAGAAAACACGCTGGAAGCATTTCGCGGTAGCTATGCCAAAGGACTTCGCGGATTTGAAACCGACGTTCGCATGACGAAGGACGGCGTCCTGGTGGTGCTGCATGACGACAGTCTGGATCGCACCCACAACTCCACCGGCCCGGTCGAGCATAAGACCGCTGCGGAGCTGCGGTCGGTGGCCACCAAGGGCAAAGGCCAACCGATGCTGTTCCTCGATGAACTGCTGGACTATCTGGCCGACAAGCCGGTGTATCTGGAGCTGGAGATGAAGACCAGCAACAAAAACCTGTACCCAGACGAGCGATTGGAGGAGTACTGCCGCAAGCTGCACGCTGCGGCTACATCGCGTCAACCTGAAGGCGCGGTCTACTTGATGACTTCATTTGACCAGCGACCGCTAAAGTTGATCAAATCGTTTGATCCCGAGGCCGATCTGTTGTTGATCACCGGCGGCCCCTGTTCCAAGGAAATCGTTGAACAAGCATTGCAGTTGGGTATCAACCGGATCGGTTGCCGCATGGAAGGCTCCTCGCGAGCGAGCGTGCGCGAAGCGCAGAAAGCCGGTTTGCGTGTCAACGGCTGGCCCGGCCACACACTCCAAGATTACCACCTGGCGGTGGGACTCGGAGTCGACGGCATTTGCACCGATATTCCAGTTGCTATTCAGACCTGGATCACAAACAATCAGCAAGCGGCTCCCTGACCGCGCTGAAATCGCCGGCATAGCGGGGCGTTATTTCAGCCAGTCGTCTTTCACAGAGCCGCCGCCATGACCGCCGAAGAGAATACCTCGGAACTGCCGCCCCGCAACGGTGGCAAGGAGGCGGATGCCAGTCAGTCCGATCCCCAGTTACTGGAAACCGCGTTTCTACCGCTGTCAGACACCGCGACCGGACGCCCCCAACTAACAACTCCCGGTCCCGATCGTTGGATCGCACGGGAGTTAGGGA